>NZ_VDEV01000011.1:0-162410 GCF_006151685.1 Arthrobacter sp. BB-1 | reverse complement strand
CTTCGCGGGGGCGGGCGCCGTCGTCGTTAATCCATCATCGGACCCTAGTGGAAGAAGTGGCGGGCTCCGGTGAAGTACATGGTGATTCCAGCGGCGTTGGCTGCTGCGATGACTTCCTCGTCCCGGACGGAACCGCCGGGCTGGACCACGGCGCGCACGCCGGCGTCGATCAGGATCTGCAGGCCGTCGGCAAACGGGAAGAAGGCGTCGGAAGCAGCCACTGCGCCGCGGGCCCGCTCGGGGGCGCCTGTTGCGTCGGCGTTCGAGGCGCCGCCGGCACCATCAACATCCGAGTCCACAGATACGCCCAGCGTGTTGGCCCGCTCCACTGCCAGGCGGCAGGAATCCAGTCGATTGACCTGGCCCATGCCGATGCCCACGGCGGCGCCGTCCTGGGCGAGGAGGATCGCGTTGGACTTGGCGGCGCGGCAGGCGGTCCAGGCGAAGTCGAGGTCCGCGAGCGTCTTCTCGTCCGCAGCCTCACCGGCAGCGAGCGTCCAGTTGGCGGGGTTGTCGCCGTCGGCATCAACCTTGTCCGCAACCTGCACCAGCATGCCGCCGGACACCTGGCGGAACTCCGTGGGGTAGCGGCCGTAGCCCTCAGGCAGGGCGAGCAGGCGAATGTTCTTCTTCTTGGACAGGATCTCCACGGCCTCCGGCTCGAAGCCCGGGGCGATGACCACCTCGGTGAAGATGTCCTTGACCGTGTTCGCCATGCCGGCAGTGACCGTGCGGTTGGACGCGATGACGCCGCCGAACGCGGACACCGGATCGCAGGCGTGGGCCTTGGCGTGGGCGTCGGCGATGGGGTCGGCCGCATCTGCGGAACCGACGGCCACGCCGCACGGGTTGGCGTGCTTGATGATCGCCACGGCCGGCTCGCTGAAGTCGTAGGCGGCGCGGAGTGCGGCGTCGGCGTCCACGAAGTTGTTGTAGCTCATGGCCTTGCCGTGCAGCTGGTCCGCCTGGGCGATGCCCACCGGCGCCGCCTTGTCCACGTACAGCGCAGCCTGCTGGTGCGGGTTCTCGCCGTAGCGCAGCACCTCCGAACGCTCCAGCGAAAGGCCTGCGTAGGCGGGCCAGTCGATGACGCCGTCGCCGTCTTCATCCAGGAACTGGCTGGCGGTCCAGGTGGCCACCGCGTTGTCGTAGGACGCCGTGTGGGCGAACGCCTTGGCAGCCAGCCGCCGTCGTGTCTTCAGATCAAAGCCGCCTTCCGCAGCTGCGGTGACCACCTGCCCGTAGAAGGACGGGTCCACCACAATGGCGACGGCGGCGTGGTTCTTCGCTGCGGAACGCACCATGGCGGGGCCTCCGATGTCGATCTGTTCAACGACGTCATCCTGGGCTGCGCCGGACTTGACGGTCTCCACGAACGGGTAGAGGTTCACCACCACCAGGTCGAACGGCTCGATTTCCATCTTGGTGAGGGTCTCCATGTGCGCCGGGACGCGGCGGTCGGCCAGGATACCGCCGTGGACACGGGGGTGCAGCGTCTTGACGCGGCCGTCCAGCATCTCCGGGGAGCCGGTGACTTCCTCGACCTCCTGAACGGGGATACCGGCGGCGGCGATCTTCTTGGCCGTGGAACCGGTGGAAACCAGCTTCACGCCCGCAGCGTGCAGGCCCTGGGCGAGCTCCTCCAGACCTGTCTTGTCGTAAACCGAGATCAGCGCCCGGCGGATGGGAACACGGTCAATGGATACGCGCTCATGCTGCGTGAAGCTCACAAATGTCTCCGTCTTATCTCGCGGAACAATGCCGCGGTTGGTGGGGATAGGGCCCAGTTTATCCCGAAGCGGAGGTTGCCCGGCGTGTCAGCGGGAGTGTGAACGCCGGCGGGCCCGGCTAGAGTTTTCCCAGGAGGCTGCGATGAATACTTACACCACTGTGCCAAGCGGCGAACAGGTGGTCCAGGAACTGCCCTGGCGATGGAAAGTCCAGGGCAGGATCTTTTTGATCGGCGGCCTCGGCTTTATGTTCGACGCCTGGGATGTGACCCTCAACGGGATCCTGATTCCCTTGCTTTCCACGCACTGGGCGCTGACGCCTGGCGAGGTGGCTTGGGTGGGCACGTCCAACCTGATCGGCATGGCGCTGGGCGCGTTCGTCTGGGGTACCATCGCGGACACCATCGGACGCAAGAAAGCCTTCACGGCCACGCTGCTGATCTTTTCCTTGTTCACCGTCCTGGGCGCCTTCTCCCCCGACTTCATCTGGTTCTGCGCGTTCCGGTTCATGGCCGGATTCGGCCTGGGCGGCTGTATCCCCGTGGACTATGCCCTGGTGGGCGAGTTCACGCCCCGCAAGCAGCGCGGCCGCGTCCTCACGGCGATGGACGGCTGGTGGCCAGTGGGCGCCGCCCTGGCGGGCTTCGTCTCCGCTGGGCTGGTAGCCGCTTTCGGCGACTGGCGGCTGACCATGCTGGTGATGGTCCTGCCTGCCCTGCTGGTGTTCTGGGTCCGGCGCAGCGTCCCGGAGTCCCCGCTGTTCCTGATCCGCAAGGGCAGGCGGGAGGAAGCCGCCAAGGTCATTGACGGGCTGGTGGCCGCCACCGGTGCGGAGCCGCGCGCCTACAGCCTGCCCGACGCCCAGGAAGTGCCCAGGTTGTCTGCCGGCAGCGCCTGGACCCAACTCCGCTCTGTGTGGCAGTTCAACTGGAAGATCACGGCGGCAGCGTGGGCACTGTTCTTCAGCATCCTTCTGGTCTACTACCTGTCCCTCACGTGGATGCCCCGGATCCTGATTGGGGCCGGCTTTGCCGAGTACAAGGCATTCGTCACCACGGCGTCCATGGCCGCCGTCGGGCTTCTCGGCGTCATCGTGGCCGCCCTGCTGGTGGAGCGCGTGGGCCGCAAATGGATCCTGGCCATTACCGGGCCGCTGTCCGCGCTGACCCTGGTAATTGTGGCGTTCGTGGTGGACATCCCCACGGCCGCGGTGTTCTGGCTGCTTGTGTTCGGGTTTGTGGTACAGGTGGCCATCCCGGTGCTCTACGCCTACGTATCAGAGCTCTACCCGACGGAGCTGCGCGGCACCGGCTTCGGCTGGGCGTCCACGTTCTCGCGGCTGGGGGCCGGCTTTGGCCCGCTCATTTTCGCGAACTACTTCTGGCCCGAGCTCGGCCTGGCCACGTCCTTCGCCCTGGCCGGCGGACTGGTGCTGCTGGCCGTGTTGTGGATGGCGTTCTTCTCCCCCGAAACCAAACAGCGCCGCCTCGAATAGCCCCGCCTCCCCTCCCAACCCTTCCCCTCCCAGCTAGGTAGCGCCAAGTGTCGTTTTGAGCCCTCGTAACGACACTTAGCGCTACCTAGGTTTCTTTGTTGGGGTACCAGCCCCGGCTCAGGAGCGCTGAACGTACCTTGGCCACCGCCGGCCGGGCATCCCTCTCCATGTGCCGCTTCGAAATCCTCACGAGCAGCCAGCCTGCACGGGCGAAATCCTCTTCCCGGGCGATGTCGCGGACGATCTGAACCGCCTCCGAGTGGCCCTCGCCGTCGTACTCCACCGCCACCTTCTGTTCCGGATAACTCAGGTCAGGTTGGCGAACGACGCCGGCGCCCAGTTCAGTAGGAACGTTCAGCAATGGTTCAGGCAGGCTTGCGTCCTCCAGTGCCAGCCGCAGCCTGGTTTCAGGGGCGGAATCGGACCCCACCCGTGCCCTGTCGAGGGCAACCCGGGCTTTCCTGATACCGGGAGTCCCCTTATGCCGGTCAAGCATGTCTTCGAGATCCTCCCGGGTTGCATAGGGCTCTGATCTGCCTTCGAAGTCGGGCCGCGGAATGCGAAGCAAGTGGTCTGCAACCACGGTCAGCTCTTCGATGCCCATCTTGCGGGAGCAGTCCAACCAGGTCCTCCCCCGCGAAGTGACCAGCAGTCCGGCATGATTCACGATCTCGTCAGCGAAAAACTGCCCGCGGTGTCCCTTCACACCGGGCCGGCGCATGATGGCAGCAGTGTCCGGCCGCGAGATGTGCAGCAGTGGCTCATCGCTGCCCGGGAGGAAGCCGGGAAATTCCCACAGGAGAAAGGCCGAGGCGTGCGAAGCGGCGGCAAACTCGGTGACCAATGTGTAGGGGCGGATGCGCGGGGCGAGGTGTGATATTTCGCCCGCATCCGGCACCCGGACGCCCCGGCTTGGCCACAGCAAGCCATGGTGACGCAGCCGCCGCCGGCTGATTCCGGCGTCGACCGCTTCCTGAAAAGTAAAAGGGAGGGACGCCAACTGGTCGGGTAACTGACTCGGTACCTTCATCCGCCCATCGTGCCAGGCGCGGCGGGATGCCGCAGAGGTTATCCACAGGCCTGCCCGCCCATGCCCAACTAGGTAGCGCTAAGTGTCGTTTTGAGGGTTCAAAACGACACTTAGCGCTACCTAGTTGGGTGGGGAGGGGGAGTCAGGAGGGGTGGGCCGCAGCCAGGGAGGCCAGGGTGGAGACGAGAAGGCGGCGCTCCACCACCTTGATGCGTTCGTGCAGGGTCTCCTCCGTGTCCGAGTCCTCGATGGCCACGGCTTCCTGGGCGATGATGGGGCCGGTGTCCACGCCGGCGTCTGCCCAGTGCACCGTGCAGCCAGTGACCTTAACGCCGTAGGCCATCGCGTCCCGTACGCCATGGGCGCCGGGGAAAGCCGGAAGCAGGGCGGGGTGCGTGTTCAGGTATTTCCCGCCAAAAGCTTCAATGAACTCCGGGCTGACAATCCGCATGAACCCCGAGGAAACCACCACGTCCGGCTCAAACCCTGCCACGGCCTCCGTCAGCGCTGCATTCCAGTGCGCCCGGTCCGGGTACGCCTTGAAGTCCACCACAAACGTGGGGATGCCGGCGGCAGCTGACCGCTCCACGCCGTACGTGCCCGGGCGGTCCGCCCCTACGGCAGCGATTTCCACGTCCAGGTCCCCTGCCTTGACCGCATCGATGACAGCCTGGAGGTTGGACCCGGTACCGGAAACGAGGACTACGATGCGCATGGCACTAGCTTATGGGCAGGCTCGCGTAGGCTGGAAAACATGAACACCACACCGGAACCGGCTGGGCGGCAGCGGACCAAACCGCAGCTCAGCGAGGCGGCCAAAGCCTCGCTCGCCAAGACCCACACCCTGTTCCGGATGTTCGTCGTCTCGGTGCTGGGCGCCTTCTTCGTCTACCAGCTGGACGTCACATACCTGTGGCTGACGGGCGTCCTGACGGCTGCCAGCATCGCCCTGGGAATCGTCCTGCTGGTGCGGGCGGTGCGCCTGAAGGAGTCCAAACTGGTCCTGGTGGGCACCATTTCCGGGCTGGTGGTTTCCGCGATCATGGTGCTGCTCATCCTGGTCACGGCAGTGTTCTTCGACGAAGTGCGCGAATACCAGGCATGTGTTGGCCGTGCGCTCACCGACAAGGCCCAGTCCGCCTGCCGGATCCAGCTGCAGGACTCACTGCCCCAGCAGATCCCCTAACGGCGGCAACAGCCGCGCCGGCAACGCCGGCAGCCTAGGAAACCAGCTCCATTTCCTGGTCCTTTTCCGCGTGCTCACGTTCCAGCCACGGTCCGGCTGCGTAACCGATGACGACGCCGGCACCCACCTCCGCGGCCAGCCAGACTCCCGTCCAGAACGGGTCCGGCCCGATCTCCGTCAGGCGTCCGATGCCGGCCGATCCGCGGGCCAGCCAGGCCAGCCCAAAGGCCAGCAGCCCCGCAGCCAGCCCAGCCAGCACTCCGAGCGCCAGGGTGGACAGGGTGGCCGTGAACCAGCGCGCGTGGATCTTGATGGCCAGCCATTCGTCAAAATGGTTTTCACCTTCGCGCAGGAACCACCAGCCGGCCAGGACTCCGGCGAGCACCGGGACGATCAGGGCAACAAAGGCGTAGTCGAGGGGCCCGGAGGGAATGGCGGCCAGCACCGGGATGGACGGCAGCGGTCCGACGGCGGTCCCCAGCGGGCCCACCTGGGAGCCGGCGCCCATGGCGAAGCCGGCCCCGGACGTCCAGGCCAGGGCGAAGACCGCGAGGTTGGGCAGGAACCCCAGCTGCGCGATGGTCAGGGCCGCCCCTCCGACGGCGCCGGCGTCGAGCGCTTCATAGACGGCGACCACCAGGTTCCAGTGAATGAACAGGTCAACGGCAAGCAACACCGCCGCCAGGGCTAGCGCGGAAACGGTGGCGACGAACCCGGCCTTCGCGGCGGAGCCGAGATAGGACCCGGCCCACCGCGAATGCTGGCTGGTGCGGGAGATCCAGTCCACCGCGTCGACGCCGATGAGCCGGCTCCAGGAGCCGGCCTCGCGCCGCGCGCCCACCACCATGCCCAGCGCGTAGGGAATCAGGGGTATGACCATGGCGTGCCAAGGATTGATGACGACGTCGGGCGTGCGGCAGACAAAGCCCGTGGCGGTGCCGAAAGCGGCGTAGACAACCCATGAGCCGAGCAGGGCCTGCCAGAGCTGGTCCGTGTAGGAGGCCCGGGCCAGCCGGCGTCCGGCCCGCCATGCCAGCAGGAACGGCAGCAGGGTCAGGCCCAGCGGAATGAGCGAGAGGACACCGGACTTCCCGTTCGCCGCGGCATTCGGACCGGCGGCAGTGAGTTCCAGCGGCACCCCGTGGACCAGCAGCCACGACTGTCCGGCCAGCCGGGCCAGGACATCGAAGGCACTGTCATGGAAGCCCGCGGTGGCCCAGACGGCAATGATCGGCGCAATCACAACCAACGCTGAAATGATGGCTGCCTGTGCCGTCTCGAGGGCACCCTGCAGCCACAAGGGCATGGGAAGGCCACGGTCTCCGGTCTGGTCAGCACGCAGTTTCATCGTGCCCCATGGTGTCACGGCCAGCCCGCCCGGGCCTGCAACGACAGGCTCAACAGCCTGATCAGGGGAAACTTCAGGAGTGCCTGCGGCGGCGCTTTTCGCTGTGGTCCGCCGTAAAATTTTAATTGTCCACAACGAGTGGATTGGAGGGAAAGAATGACTACCGCATCCCCACATGCACACGGCGTTCACTTTGGCCGGGCAGACGTCCAAAACGCTGGCATGGGAGTGGGAATTGTTTTGATGCTGGTGGGTATCCTGGGCTTCATCCCGGGTGTCACCACCCAATACAGCGAACTGATGTTCCTCGGACCGGCTTCACATGCCATGTTCCTGGGGCTGTTCCAGGTGTCCATGCTGCTCAACATCGTGCAGCTGGCCATCGGCGCAACCGGCTGGGCAATGTCCCGCACTGAACATGGAGCACGGAACTTTCTCCTGGGAGCGGGCGCACTGTACGTCGTCCTTGCCGTCTTCGGGCTGATTGTCGGCGTGGATTCTGCGGCCAACTTCCTGTCGCTGAACATGCTGGACAACTGGACCCACCTGGCCCTGGGCGCAGTGATGATTGTTGCCGGCTGGCTGTTCTCGAGGAACCTGGCGGCCGACAGGAGATAACCCGGAATCCGTAACCCGGGAAACAGGAGCCGCGAATGGGAGAAGAACCCTAAGTTCTGAAGATATTCGTCCTACTGGCCGGTGCGGTCGCCGCCGCGAGCGGGGGCTGCACCGGCATTTTTGCGAAGTTCCGCATGCACAACGACGCCGGGAGCCCCCAAGTGGACTCCCGGCGTCGTTCGCTGTGCTGCTGCCTCCGCGCCGGTCCGTTCAGCGGCGCGTCAGCCTCTGCACTGCATGTGCCTCACGGCAGAGTGCCTAGCGGCGAGCGTCCCGATCCACGCCGTCGGCATCAATGTGCTCCTTGCGGACTTCCTCGTTCACCGTCACGTCATCCTGGACCACTTCCTTGTCCAGGCGGACCCGCTCCACGGGGACTGCTTCCTTCTGCACCACGGGGCGTTCCTCGTGCAGGATCACCTCGTGCTCTTCCTCGCTGATGTCCGGACCGTTGAGGGCCGCGCCCCTGTTGGCATCCGTGATGGGCTCGCGTTCAAGGCGGACCTCTTCACGCTGCACGGGGACGGTCTTGGTGACGTTTTCCGTGGTGACGTACTTCCGCAGCCGGGCCCGGCCGGCGGCTTCCCGCTCCGTGCCGACATGGAGCTGTTCCTCGGAACGGGTCATGGCGTCATCCGTGGTGGGGCCGGAGGTGTCGTGGCCCACGGTGCCGCGGTCACGGTCGCCGTCAAAGTCGCGGTCAACGCCTGCCGTGGGAGTGCCGGCGTTCAGGTCGGCGTCACCTTGGAGGTCCACTTCATCGCGCGACTCGGAGTAGGTCCGGGCGCCGCGGTCATAGTACGTGTAGAGGCGGTCCTCTTCCTCAGGGGTGAGGTGGCCGTCAACGTCCACGCGAGGAGCGTCCTTGACGTGTTCCTTGCTGTAGGGAACCACCAGGTCGTCGCCCTGGTTGTGTGCCCCCTCGACGGGGACGAAAGACTGCGAGGTGCCAAAGAGGCCGGTCTTGACCGTGACCCACGTGGGCTCGCCGGTGTCGTCGTCCGCGTAAAGCTGGCCGATGGAGCCGATCTTCCCGCCATCTGAGCCGATGACGTTGCCGCCCTTGGTGAGCAGGTTTTCAATGTTTTCCCGGTTGAGCATGACGTCTCCTTGGATGTGTCGTTGCGCTGGGCTTAGCTAACAAAATGGATGTACCGGCGCCAGGGGATCCCGGCACTGGCCTCCGCCCCGGCTGCTTGAGGCTTCGCGTTAGCTGCCCCCATACCGTAAGCATGCTTAGCATCAAATGCCAAGCGTACTTAGTATTTTTTTTGAAATACGGCGGTTCCTGTTCACCCAGCCTTTTCCTCCGGGTAACGCTTTCTCCCCCGCCATTTCAAGCCTCCAGCACATCGTGGAGGGGTGAGGATCGCAATTGTTGCCGAATCATTCCTGCCACTGATGAACGGGGTCACCCATTCCATCCTGAGGGTGCTGGACCATCTCCAGGACCGGGGCGACGACGTCCTGGTCATCGCTCCCTCAGCGCAGGACGCCGAAGCGCCGGGCCACGTCAAGGGCGCCGAGATCCACCGGCTGCCGGCGGTTCCGCTGGCCGGGTACACGAACGTCCGCGTGGCGATGGGCGGTGTGTACCGGGTCAAGCGAATCCTTGCCGACTACGCACCGGACGTCGTCCACCTGGCCTCGCCGTTCGTCCTGGGCTGGCGCGCCGTGCAGGCGGCCCACCAGCTGGGCATTCCCACCGTTGCGATCTACCAGACCGAGGTTCCCAGCTACGCCGCGAAGTACGGGGTTCCGTTCCTGGAAAACTGGGCGTGGAACCGGGTGGAGAACATCCACCTGCTCGCCTCCCGCACCCTGGTGCCTTCCACGTTCGCGCTGAACCAGTTGCGCGGCCGCGGCATCCCAAGGGTTCGCATGTGGCGCCGCGGGGTGGATACCGCCAGGTTTTCCCCGGAAAAGCGCGACGACGGCTGGCGGGCCGAGGTGGCCCCCGGCGGCAGGCGGATCATCGGCTACGTGGGCCGGCTCGCGATGGAGAAGCAGGTGGAGGACCTGGCCGCGCTGGTCGGCGTCCCCAACGCCAGGCTTGTGATCGTGGGCGACGGGCCGCAGCGCGCGGCGCTGGAGGAAGCCCTCCCGGACGCGGTGTTCACCGGGTTCCTGGGCGGTGAGGAGCTGGCACGCGCCGTGGCGTCCTTCGATCTCTTCGTCCACCCGGGTGAGTTCGAAACCTTCTGCCAGACCATCCAGGAGGCCATGGCATCGGGCGTGCCGGTGGTGGCCACCGGCCGCGGCGGCCCACTGGACCTGGTGGAGAACTCCCGGACGGGATGGCTCTACGAACCCGGCGACCTGTCCGCCATGCGCAGCCAGGTGCTCGACCTGATGGGCGACGACGCCAAGCGCCGCGCATTCGCCGCCGCAGCACATGCCTCAGTGCAGGACAGGACCTGGCCTGCACTGTGCGCCGGGCTGGTGCGCCACTACGAAGACGTCATTGCCGGAGTCCCGGCTTCCCTGGGTTCAGGCAGCACCGAAGGAGCAGCATTATGAAAATCTCCGTGATTGGCTGCGGCTACCTGGGCGCAGTGCATGCGGCCACCCTCGCGTCCATGGGCCACACCGTGGTGGGCATCGACGTCGATCCCGGCAAAGTGGAGCAGCTGGCGCGCGGCGCGGCCCCCTTCCACGAACCCGGGCTGGACGAGCTGTTGCAGGACGGCCGGAATACCGGCAGGCTCACCTTCTCCACCAAAGCCGCCGATGCGAAGGGCGCGCAGGTGCACTTCCTGTGCGTGGGCACCCCGCAGGACAAAACGTCCGACGCCGCCGACCTCACCTTCCTGGTCTCCGCCACGGAAGCCCTGCTGCCGCACCTGGCGGCGGGCGCCGTCGTCGTCGGCAAATCCACTGTCCCCGTGGGCACCGTGGAAATGCTCCGCGGCGTGCTGGCCGCCCGGCCCGACGTGCTGCTGGGCTGGAACCCCGAATTCCTCCGGCAGGGAACCGCGGTAAAGGACTCGCTCGTCCCGGACCGTCTGGTGTACGGGGTGGAGGGCGGGCGCGCGGTTGCCTTCCATGCAGGCCCCGGCGCGCCGCGCGGGGTGACGGCGGCCCTGGACGCCGTCTACGAACCGCTTCTCCGGGCCGGGATTCCCCGGCTGGTGTGCAACTTCGCCACGGCAGAGCTCATCAAGTCGGCAGCCAACGCGTACCTGGCCACCAAAATCAGCTTCATCAATGCCGTCGCCGAACTGTGCGACGCCTCGGGCGCGGACGTGGCGGAATTGAGCGAGGCGATGGGCATGGACCCGCGGATCGGCGGCCGGTACCTGCACGCCGGGCTGGGCTTTGGCGGCGGCTGCCTGCCCAAGGACATCCGCAGCTTCCGGACCCAGGCCGCAGTCTTGGGCGTGACCGCGGTTGACGACTGGATGCGGCTGGTGGATTCGGTCAACCTGGGCCAGCGCGAACGCACAGTCAGCCTGACCGCCGGACTCTGCGGCGGCAACGTCGCCGGCCGCTCCATCACCGTGCTGGGCGCCTCCTTCAAACCCGACACAGACGACATCCGCGACTCCCCCGCCCTGGACGTGGCGGACCGGCTCGCCGCGGCCGGGGCTCACGTCACGGTCACTGATCCCAAGGCGGTGAACCACGCCTGGCGGCGCTACCCGCGCCTGCGGTTCGAGGCCGCCACCGGGAGGGCCCTGGAAGGCGCCGAGCTGGTCCTGCTGCTCACGGAGTGGGATGAATACCGGCGGCTGTCCCCCGCCGTTGCGGGTGCGGCCGTACGACGGCGGGTGCTGCTGGACGCGCGCAACGTGCTGGACGCGACGGAATGGCAGGCCCATGGCTGGGTGGTGCGCGGCCTGGGCACCGGGCACTCGGACGTGCAAGCTGTGGAGGGCGCCCTCCCCCGGCTTTAGCTCAGCAGGCCCAGTTCGGCGAAGGCGAGGGCCACACCGTTGCCTGCGGGGCCGGCTGTGAACCGGTCGGCAACAGCCAGCACGGCAGGGTGCCCGCCTTCCACGGCGATCCCCACCCCGGCGTACTCCAGCATCTCGATGTCGTTGGCGCTGTCGCCGATGGCCACGATGTCTGCCCGGTCAAGGCCCAGATGCTCCTCCACCACCTGGATGCCCACCGCCTTGTGGGTCCCTGCCATGAAGATCTCCCCGGCACGGTCTCCCAGGGCAGAGAGGGAACTGGGAATCAGACCCACCTGCGGACCAAGCCGGTCCACCAACTGCTTGAGCGGCACTGCCGAATCGAAACAGGAGATCTTGGCGTAGGACGTTCCCCGCAGGTCGTCGCTGTACTGCATGGGTCCCAGGATGTCCTCGAGGGGGTCCACGTCCGTGCCCAGGACCCCGTCATGCTGCGGGCGGCCTGCGAAGATGGGCCCAAGCACCTCCCTCAGCCGCTGGTCCACGCCCGTGCGTCCGTGAAGGGATTCCGGGGCTTCGAGGATGTAGGCCACGTCATGGGCATCCAGGGCGTCAACAATGCGGCCGGCCAGGTCCTGGTCGAAGCGCGTGTCCTTGAGGACCTCGCCGTCCAGCTCCACCCGGGCGCCGGCGCCGGTGATGGTGCCGTCAAAACCGGCCTCAAGGATGTGGGCGGGGACCATGGCCAGCGGCCTGCCGGTGCACACGAAGACGAGGTGCCCCAGCCGCCGCGCGGTCCGGACTGCCTCCACATGCGCGTCGGGCGCCAGCCCGTGGTCCGCGTACGTGCCGTCGATATCGAGGAAGACGGCACGCGGCCGGACGGTCTGCTGGCTGCACATGCCGGAGCTCCTTGGTTGGTGGCGGGAACACCCAATCCTATCCAAGCGGGAAAACTGACAGTCATCCCGTGACAATCAAACCCTTGCAGAGCAGTAAGCACGCTGATTGAATTATGGAACCGGAAATGGGGGCCCGGCACAACTTACTGATTAAGGAGTGGCAACATGGGTATTCTCGGATTTCTCATTTTGGGCCTGATCGCCGGAGCCATTGCAAAGGCCATCTTGCCTGGCCGCCAAGGCGGAGGCTGGGTGGTCACCTTGGTCCTCGGCGTTGTCGGAGCCCTATTGGGCGGCTGGATCGGCTCGCTGATTTTCGGCGGCGGACTGGCTGAGTTCTTCGATCTCCGCACCTGGCTGCTGGCAATTCTTGGTTCAGTCATCGTGCTCCTGATTTACGGTGCGGTCGCCAACCGCAGCGGCCGCCGGGTGTAGCAACCCCACATATTCGCTCAAACAAAAAAGCGCTGCCCTCCACCGGGGCGGCGCTTTTTGCGTTGCCTGGGAAGCTGGGTGATGGGGCCCCGCGCAGGCCGGGGGACAGCTCGCAGCCCATTCCTGCTGTTCCGCCACCAATTCAGCATCTTGCGCTTTATGATGTGCGAGGGGGGTGGTGCAATGACTGATTACTGGAGCCACAACAAAAATCCGGCAGCACAAATCTTCGGCACAGTCCTGGACGCCAGCCCGGACGCTCTCTTGGCTATTGCGGGCGATGGCACCATTACAACGGCCAACGCCGCCGCGGGGAGGATGTTCGGATACGCCAGCGGGGACCTGGCCGGGCGGGACCACCGGATGCTCCTGGCCGAGGGCTTCCGCGGCGAGGTGGAGCAGCTTTTCGCGACGCTCCTTGCCGGGCCCCGGGAGCATCTTCCCCCGCGCGAAATCTATGGGCTCCGCGGCGACGGGGCTGAGTTCCCCGCCGAAGCAGCCGGTTCCCTCATTCCAGGATCCGACGACGGCGTCCCCGCCGGGCCGCTGCTCCTCCTGTCCGTCCGGGGTACTTCCCACCGCCAGGCGGCGGATGCGGACCTGCGGGAGGCGATGTCCCTGCTGACCGCCACGCTGGAGTCAACCGCGGACGGCATCCTGGTGATGAGCTCCGAGGGCCGCGTGGCCGGTTTCAACGACCAGTTCCTTAGCATGTGGGGCATCCCGCCGGAGCTCATGAAGGGCGAGAGCGAGGAGCCGGTGATGGAGCTGGTCATGTCCCAGATCGCGGATCCGGTTGCCTTCAGCGCCCGGCTCGGCGAGCTGGAGGACAGCCCCTCCGCGGAGAGCCATGATGTTGTGGACCTGGCGGACGGCCGGACCTTCGAACGGTATTCGCGGCCGCAGCGGGTGGGCAATGACGTGGTTGGCAGGGTGTGGAGCTTCCGGGATGTTACCCCGCGCCGGAAGGCCCAGGAGCAGGCCCACCAGGCCATGATGGACCTCGCGGCGCAGGCGGAGAAGTTGCGCGCGATGGCATTCCAGGACCCCCTAACAGGGCTGGCCAACCGGGCGGTGTTCAACGACGCCCTGGCCGGATCCCTGGAGGAGCCCAGGCTGAAAGCCGTGGACGTCCTGCTCCTGGACCTGGACGATTTCAAGGAGGTCAATGACATACTGGGGCACCAGGCCGGCGACGACATGCTCATCGAAGTGGCCCGCAGGCTCCGCGGCTGCGCCCCTACTGCCGACGTCGTGGCGCGGCTCGGCGGTGACGAATTCGTTGTCCTCCTGACCGCCTGCCCGGATGCCGACGCCATTGCCGAATGCATCGTCCGGTGCCTGCACGTCCCGGTCACCATCCAGGGCACGGTCCTGCGGCCCAGCCTCAGCCTGGGGCTCGCGTCGCTGGCCCGGGACAATGTGGGCGCCTCCGAGCTGCTGCGCCAGGCCGATATCGCGATGTATGCCGCGAAGGCAGCCGGTAAGAACCGTTTCCTGCGGTTCCACCCGGATATGATGACGGCCCTGGTGCAGCGGACCCACATGGAGGGCGGGCTGCAGCTGGCCGTGGCTCGGGGCGAGATCTCGGTGGATTTCCAGCCCATCGTCTCCCACCGCATGGGGCAGGTGGTCACGTTCGAAGCGCTGGCAAGGTGGGACAGGGACGGCACCCGGGTTCCGCCGTCGGTCTTTATCCCGCTGGCGGAACGCACCGGACTGATCAACGAGATCGGTGCCGAAGTGATGGCGGGCGGCATGGCGGAACTGGCGCCGTGGCTGAGCCAGGACCCGTCACGCTCCCTCGCCGTAAACGTCTCAGGCGTCCAGCTGCAGGACCCGGATTTCGCCCAGACCGTCCTGCGGCTCGCGGAGGACAAAGGCGTGGCCGCCTACCAGCTGGTCCTGGAGGTCACCGAGAGCGTCTTCTTCGACGCCGACTGCAGCCTCATCAAACAGCTCAGCACCTTGCGGGACGCCGGCGCCAGGGTGGCCCTGGACGATTTCGGCACCGGCTATTCCTCGCTGGGCAGGCTCCAGGACCTGCCCGTGGACACGGTGAAAATCGACAGGACGTTTGTGTCCATGGTGCACACGGGCAATGAGCGGCTGCCCATCCTCAGCTCCATGATCAATATGGCCCACAGCCTGGGACTGACGGTCACGGCCGAAGGCGTGGAAACTGCGGCGCAGGCTGACTACCTCACGGCACTGGACTGCGACACGCTGCAGGGGTACCTGTTCTCGCTGCCCCAGCCTGCCCGGCGGCTGGACCAGGCGCTGCAGAATGCCGAGGAAGCCCTCAATACGCTGAAAGGACGGTAGGGCGGCCGACGGCGGTACGCAGCTAGGCGGCTTGCTTGCGGCCCGCCTGCTTTGGGCTTTTCTTCGGCTGGGATGCCTTGGCGGCGTGCGACGGCTGCGATGGGCGGGCAGGGTCCGCCTGCTCGGCGGCCGCTGCCGGTTCCACCTGTGCGGTTGGGGCGGCTGGCTGGGCCTCGTCCTTTTGGGCGTCGCCTTTTTGCGGTTCTTCCTCGTAAAGCTCTTCCTCCGGGACTGCCTGAGCATCGTACGTTGCCTGGGCTGCTGCGGCGGAGCGGTTGCGGCGCCAGCGCCGGATCAGGTCGGCGGCGGCGGCGGCCCCGGCAAGCGGGGTGAGCACCGCTGCCACGTAGACAAACAGCATCCACGTGAGCGTGGTCAGGGGCGGCTGGTTGTTGTTCAGGAGGGACAGCCCGCCCAGGAGTCCCACGGCCCAGAACAAAAGGACGGCCGTGAGCACGGCGCCGGCCGGGAAATACTGGTTGGTCACGATTTTTTTCAGGGTTTCCATGCACTTCCTCCTGCCTGGCCGGGGGCGCGGCAACGGCCGCTCACCACAAGTATGGGGCCCGGAATCGGCGAAACCGTGCAAGACGCCGCGGCGAGTGATGAACGTAACTGGCGCGGCCGCCGTCGTCCATTCCGGCAGGGATCTTCCGCTCGGCGGGAGGGCGCATTAGCGTGTTCCGTGTCCGCTCGAAAGCCCTTCTGGAGGTCCCCATGCGCAAAGTCACTGCCGGCCTGTTCCACTCCGTGGACGGGGTGGTTTCCGATCCCTTCAAGTTCCAGTTCGACAGCTTCGACGACGAGCTGGGAGTGGGCCTGACAAAGATGATGGAAACCGTGGACACGGTGGTGCTGGGCCGGGTGAGCTACCAGGAGTGGGCAGCATACTGGCCCAACGCGTCGGTGGACGAGGACTTCGCAGCCTTCATCAACCCGGTGGAGAAGTTTGTGGCGTCCCGGACGCTGGCGGAGCCGCTGGAATGGCAAAACTCACGGCTGATGGACGTGCCGCTGGAGGACTTCGTGGCGGGGTTGAAGGAGCGCGACGGCGGCGAGATCGCGGTGTGCGGCAGCATTTCGGTGACCCGGCAGCTGCTGTTCGCCGGGCTGCTCGACTCGCTAACCCTCATGACCCACCCGGTGATCGCGGGAACCGGCCGGCGCCTGTTCCAGGACGGCGACCCCACCACCAGACTGGTGCTGCAGGACGAGTCCCGGACCAGCAAGGGCAACGTGATCAGCACCTACGGGCGGCTCGAGGCGTAGGCCTACTCTCGGCGCCGGGACTGTGACAGGGTTTGAGTATGGGTGAAGAAACCAACAAACCTGACGACGAGGAAGTCCCCGGTACCGGCGTCAACGACCACGCGTGGGAACGGGAGCACCGGCATCCCACCCCTGAACAGGCCCGGTCCATCGGCTACCGGCGCCGGGATGCCGAAGCGAAACTTGAGCAGCACCAGCATGAGGCCCGGGAAAAGGCCGCGCACGCCGAGGAACACCACACCGGGGACAAGAAGGACTGAACCCACGGTTCAGGACCACGGGGCAGGGTCCACGACGCTCTCCGGGGTGGACGGCTCTGTTGGGCCTAGGGCAGCGCCCGGCGGCGATCCGGTGTGATGTGCGCCCTGCAGCACCTCATTAACCGCCTGACTGAGGGTAAGCCGTCTTCCGCCTTCCCAGGCGACACCGAACCGGATGGGACCTGCTTCCGCCCGGACCCGCGCGGTGATGGCTTGAACCCGTACAAGTTCTTCGCCGTAGAGGGGTGGTCCCTGTTCCGTGCGGTAAGAGTCAGCCGCAGCCAGCAGGCGCGCGGCCGGTTCCAGCCGCTTCTGCGCGGCATACACTCCGGCCAGCGATTCAAGGACTCCGACAAGGCTGCCTAGGGCCCCGAGCGGGACTACAACACTAATGGCTTCGAGCAGAAGACTTTCCGCCCGCTCCAGGTCGCCAGCTTGTTCTATGCTTTCGGCAAGGTTGGTGAGGACAGTACGCAATTGGTAGCTGTCGCGGAGGGGCTTGCTCAGTTCGACGCACTGCCGGGACAACTCCAGCGCGCGCTCGTGATCCCCAGCGTAGAACGCCAAGCGGGAGAGCAGAATCAGAGCGGACACGCGGGTAAGGTGGCTTGCATACGGGAGCGACAACACCTCCGCTGCGATCCGGTCCGCCGTACTCGTATCCCCGCGCTGCGCGGCCTGAACTGCAAGGCACATGGTTGTCCACGCGATGGCAGAATGATTTGCGCCCTCGCGGAACGCCTCAAGCGCCAAGCCGTGCAGGCGGGCCGCTTGGTCATAGCGTCCCGCAGCCCAGCTCAACGTGGCGGCCCCGCTCAGCGCTGGCCCTCGGAGCTCTGGTGAAGCGTCGAGTGCCGCCTCCACCAGCGCCGCGGCAGTCCGCTGCTGTTCGGCAAAGTCTCCGGTCAGCTCCCAGTAATGCCAGAGCTGCCCCACCAGGCGAAGTGCCAGTTCCGTCGAACCGCGCGGACCTGCCGCCCACAGCAGGGCCGCACGAAGGTCGAGTGCCTCTGAGTGCAGCGTCCGGAAAGCGTCCACCTGGCCCCGGCCCCACAGCAGCGGGCTTACGGCCTCGGCCAGGGCAACATAGTGCTCGGCATGCCGGCGGCGCACCTCCGGTTCCTCGGGAAACACCGCCAGCCGGTCACGGGCAAACTCACGGATGGACTGCAGGAGGGATACACGCCGCCGTCCTGCCTGGTCGGTGTAGCGCCGCAGCAGGCTGTGGTCCGCGAGCGCGGTCAGCAGTTCTTCAGTGGATGGCGCGCCGGAGGGGACCGGGCCGCGCACAGCGTCGATCGCTGCCACTGTGGGATCGTTGGCGAAAACACCGAGCTGGCACAAGAGCACGCGTTCAGGATCCGCAAGTAGTCGGTAACTCCATTCCATCGTGGCCGTGAGGGTACGCTGCCGGTCCGGAAGGTCCCTGAAATTCGAACGCAGCGCAGCCAGGCTGACCTCCAGGTCAGCGAGGAGATCGTGCTCGCTGACGTGGCGCAGTTGGGCGGCTGCCAGTTCGATGGCCAAGGGCAGGCCGTCCAGGCGGTGGCACAGCCGTGTTAAGACCGCGGCGTTTCCAGGGTCCACAGTGAAGTGCGGGCGGACGGCCGCGCCCCGGCTCAGGAGCAGCTTCATGGCGGGAACCTCCCGCAACTGCTGCGGCGGCAGGGGCGGGTCGAGGGGCGGCAGTTCAAGCGGCGCAAGCTCAAACTCGTGCTCGGGGCGCAACCCCAGCCGCCTCCGGCTGGTGGTAAGGATCCGCAGTTCAGGGGCTGCGGTGAGCAGGTCCAGCACCACGGGCCAGGCATTTTCCAGGTGCTCGAAGTTGTCCAGGACCAGGAGCAGGCGTCGGGCCTGCAGAAACTGGGTTGCAGTTTTCAAGGGGTCTTCGCCTGCTGGCGCTTCCAGTCCGAGTGCCGCCGTGATGGCACCCGGAACCTGCTCAACCTGGGTGAGCGGGGACAGACTCACCCAGCCCGCGCCGTCGGGCATGCGTTCCCCCAGGCGGGCGGCCGCAGCCATGGCAAGGCGGGTCTTCCCCGCCCCGCCGGCCCCCGTGACCGTGACAAGCCGGCATTCCTCCGAACGGTAAAGCGAGCAGACCTCCCCCAGTTCAGCGTCGCGGCCCACCAAAGGCGTGAGTGCGGCAGGCAGGTTGTTGAGCCGCGGCCTTGTTCGCTGGTGCCTGTCAGCGGTGGGCGGGGCAAGGGAAGGATCCTGCCGGAGCACCCGGGCTTCGAGCTCCCGCAGGCGCACCCCGGGATCAATGCCCAGCTCGGCAGCAAAGGTTTTCCGGGCCGTCCGGCAGGCGGCGAGGGCGTCCGCCTGCCGGTCGGAGCGGTACAGGGCGAGCACCAGGGACGCCCACAAGCGTTCCCGGAAGGGATGCTGCGATACCAGCCGCTGCAGCTCGGGCACCAAGGTGGCGTGGCGGCCTAGTGCAAGCTCGACGTCGAAGAGGTCCTGGTATGTACCCAGCCGGGCTTCCTCCAACTCTTCGAGGTCCGGGTCCAGCAACTCAACGTCGGCAAGGTCCGGGAAAGCGGGTCGCACGAACAAATCCAGGGCCTGACGCAGGCGGACTGCCCCGCTGGCAAGTTCACCGGCTTCTACCGCACGTTCGCCTGCGGCAACGTGGGCGCGGAACTGCAGCAGGTCGAGTTCGTCGTCGGCAGCAGCCAGAAGGTAGCCGCCCGGCTTGCTCGCCAGGCGGTGCGAGGCAACGCCCTTTGGACGGTTGGGCTCGAGCAGGTTCCTCAGATTTGCAGCGTAAACCTGCAACTGCGGGCCCGGGTGCGCAGGCGGGTGGCTGTCCCAGATAACTTCAGCCAGGAAGTCGGCTGCGACCACCGAGTTCGCCCGGAGCGCCAGGCATTCGAGGACAATACGCAGGTTGCGGCTGCTGACTGGAACCTGGGCGCCGTCAGCGATCACTTGCAAGGGACCCAGGACCCTGATCCACAGTGCGCTCATCGGCGAGCACCTCTCACTGACCTTCCACAGAGGCGGGCAACGCCCGTCCTGTGGAACTCACTCGACCAGCGACCCCCAAGCCCCCGCCCTGCCATTCAATGCGCCCTGTGGGGCGGCATCAAACCCCATCATGCTCCCGTGCACGCGGCGGGTCCAGAGTCTTACGACCGATTAAGGACCCGTTAAGTCCCCGGAGCCAGTCTTTAGTTGCCCAATGCGGTACTCCTGAAAGGAAGATCCAATGAAAACCACCATGACGCGCACGTTTGCCCCGGCCGCCCTTGCCGCGGCAGCGCTCCTCGCCCCGGCATCCGCCGCCGTTGGCGCGGCCGTCCCCGGCCCGATAGAAGGCACGTTCACACTCTCCTGCCCGGGCTTCAAGGTGGTGCTCAGCGCCGAAGGCAAGATCGGAGTCATCGGGCTGCCCGGCGACCGCGAAAAAATGATCTGGCCCGGCTTGAGCGTCACCGTCACAAACAAATCAGGAGAATCCGTCTCCTATACCGGCGCAGCCGGCGTAACCCACATCCAATACCTGGATGGTGGCGGCCAGTTCGTCACCGCGACCGGACCGAACCTCATCACCGTTCCACGGGCGAATGGACATCCTGTGGGGGTCTTCTTCACCACCGGCAACGTCAGCTGGACCCTTGACCCCAAGGGACGGGAAGTCGGGGACATGTTCTCCGGCAGCGGCACAGTGACCGACGTCTGCGCGGCACTGGCCGGCTGACTGCTAGCCCAGGTTCCGCTCCAGCGTCTGGCCGATGATCCGGGCGCCTTCAGGGAAGGCGCCCGGATTTGTCCCCGAGTAGTTGAGCCGGATGAAAGGACCCGCGGGTTCAGCCGGAAACCACTCGTCCCCTGGGGCGATGATGACGCCGGCCGCCTCGCAGTCCCGTGTCAGGCGCGCCAGGTCCGTCCCGTCAGGAAGCCGCAGCCACAGGTTGAGCCCGCCCTTCGGCACCTGCCCGATGTGTGCCTGCGGGACATGCTCACGCACGCTGGTGACCAGCAGGTCCCTCCGGGATTCAAGCTGGTGGCGGAGGCTGCGCAGGTGCGTCTGCCACCCTGGCTGCGTGACGACGTCGAGCGCTGCTGCCTGCAGCAGCCCGCTGACGTACATCGATTCGGCGGCCCGGTCCGCAAGGATGCGTTCCCGCGCCGGCCCGCGGGCAATGAGGGCTGCCACCCGGATGGCCGTGGACACACTCTTGGTCAGCGAGCGCAGGTAGATGACGTGCCCGGAATCGTCGCGGGAAGCCACGGGCACGGGGGTGGAGGTGATGCCAAAGTCATGTGCCCAGTCGTCCTCCACCAGGAACGCGCCCTTCGCCCGGAGCACGTCCAGGACCTCGTCGCGGCGTTCCGGACTCCATTGCGCGCCGGTTGGGTTTGCATAGTTGGGTTGCGCGTAGAAGACCCGGGCTCCGGACTCGTCAAAGGCGCGGGCAAGCTCCCCGGCACCCGGCCCTCCGGGACCACTGGGCACCGGGATCACACGGACGCCCGCCTGTGCAGCCGCGAGGATGGCGCCCCAGTAGGAGGGCGACTCCATCAGCAACGGCTGCCCCCTCCCCACCAGCGCACTGAAAATGGAGCTCAGCCCGCTCTGGCTGCCGGGGAGTACGACGACGTCGCTCGGGTTCGGCGGTGATATTCCGGCCGGCGTCGACGCGGCGAGCTCGTGGGCGAACCACGATTGCAGTTCCGGCAGGCCGGCCGCGGGCGGCCTGGACAGGGCCGCGTCGCCGCGGGCGGCGCGGGTAAGGGCTGCCCGCACCAGCCGCTCGGGCAGCAGCTCGCGGGCAGGGTAGCCGGAATGGAAGGTGATGGCGCCGAGCGGCACGTCCCGCATGGTGGACGAGGCCGGGGGCAGTGCCGCCAGCGGCGAGCGGAGTGCCGCCGTCTGCCAGCCGTAGTCGGACGGGCGCGCCATCCGGGCTGCCCGCACGAACGTCCCCACGCCCGGGCGGCTCTCAATCAGGCCTTGGGCCGTGAGGGCCTGCAGGGCCTTCTGGACAGTGACCGGGCTGGCCTGGTATTCGGCCACCAGGGTACGTGTGGACGGCAGTTTCGCTCCAGGGGCGGCTGCGGACAGCCAGGATTTCAGATGCGCCACTATGCGCGAACTGCTATCGTTGTTCATGAGAGACAATAGTAGCGCTACTCCTTCTGTGCGCACACCGATACTGCGGCCGCAACCGTCCGGACTTTGGCTCGGCCTGGTTGGCGTGGCAGCGTTTTCGTTGACCGTCCCCTTTACCAAGATTGCCGTGGCAGGCCTGTCCCCGCTGTTCATCGGTTCCGGCAGGGCTGTCCTGGCGGCAATTCTGGCGGCGTCCGCCCTGGCGCTCAGCAGGCAACCGCTCCCCCGAGGGACGCAGTGGCTGCGCCTGGCAGTGGTGGCGGGCGGCGTCGTCATTGGCTTTCCGCTGCTAACGTCCTTTGCCCTCACCAGCACCCCCGCCAGCCATGGCGCCGTGGTCATCGCCCTGCTTCCGGCCGCAACAGCCACAGCCGCGGTACTGCGCGGACGGGAACGGCCGCAGCGCGCCTTCTGGCTGGCCACAAGCGCGGGTGCGGTGGCGGCGATTGGCTTCGCGGCCGTGCAGTCGGGAGGATTCGGGCAGCTGCATGCGGCGGACCTGCTGCTCCTCGGGTCAGTGGCGGCCGCCGCCATAGGTTACGCAGAGGGCGGCCTGCTGGCCCGCGAGCTCGGCGCGTGGCAGACCGTCTCCTGGGCGCTGGTTATGGCAGCGCCGCTGATGGTTTTCCTGGCAGCGGTTTCCGTAACCCAGCAACCTCCGGTGGCCACCCCGGCGCAGTGGGCGGCGTTCGCCTACCTGGGCGTTGTGAGCATGTTCCTGGGCTTCTTCGCGTGGTACCGAGGACTGGCCATCGGCCCCATAGCCCGGGTAAGCCAGGTCCAGCTCATCCAGCCCGTACTCACCATCTGCTGGGCCGCGCTCCTGCTGGGAGAGGCCCTCACCTGGTCCACGGTCCTCGGCGGCCTGGCTGTCATTCTGTGCGCTGGCGCTGCGGTCCGCGTCCGGCTCCGGCCAGCGCCCGCCCAGGCAGCCGCCGTCCCCGGGTCCGCCCTCTCCAGCCCCGTCCTCCAGCCAGCAAAGGATTAGCAGCATGTACGTTCCAGCCCACTTCGCTGCCAGCCCCGAAACAGTCAAGGCCCTGCTCACCCGCCCGGGTTCGGCGAACCTGGTTACCATGACGGCGCAGGGCCTCCTCGCCACGCTCCTGCCTTTCGTCTACGATCCCGACGCCGGCGAGCATGGCGCGCTGCAGGGGCACCTTGCGCGGAACAACACGCAGTGGTCCCAACCCGCCGTCGGGGAGGCGCTGGCCATCATCCAGGGTGCGGACGCCTACATTTCGCCGTCCTGGTACGCGTCCAAGGCCGGGCACGGGCGCGTAGTCCCCACGTGGAACTACACCACCGCGCATGTGTATGGACGGCTGGTAATCCACGACGACCCCGCGTGGCTGGATCAGCAGGTCCGGCGCCTCACCGGGCTGCACGAGGCCGGCTTTGACCACCCTTGGGGCGTGGATGATGCGCCCGGCCGGTACATCGCCGGGCAGTTGCGGGCCATCGTGGGCGTCGAGCTGGTCATCACCCGGATCGAAGCCAAGGCAAAGCTGAGCCAGAACCGGCCCGGGGCCGACATTGACGGTGTGGTGGCAGGCCTGTCCGCGGCCGGACACGCGGCGGCGGCAGCAGATGTGCAGCAGGCGCGGTGACCGGATTGCGTGACTTACGGAGGCCGAAAGGGTCCCCGGGCCCGGAATGCGGCCGCCCGGGCAGCGAAGGCGGCTCAAAAGATACACATTCCGGCCCGGCACCACCCTAGGACGAAGCCTTCACCAGCTCCTCGCTGGCTTCCCACAGCCCCTGCGCCAGCCCGGCATCGTAGGCCTGGGGGTTGGCCTTGGCCAGGGCGCGCTTGTAGTAGTACGCGCCGGAGATCCAGTCCTTGCCCGCCGTGCCGTTGGCCAGCCAGAGCAGGGTGTCCGCACCCTCGTCCGGCGTCAGCATAAAGCGGTTCAGCAGCGTCTTGTAGACATGCCGCCACGGTGTTGTGGACTCTGCCGCGAAGTTGGTGCGGACCACGCCCGGGTGGAATGCCGCCGTCGTAATACCCTGTTCGCCGAAGCGGCGGTGCAGCTCGGAGGTGAAGAGGATGTTGGCGAGCTTGCCGGTGCCGTAAGCGCGGTTGGTGGAATACGTGTGTTCGGCGGTGAGGTCGAACAGGTCCAGCTTGCCGAAGTTGTTGGCTCCGCTGGAGGTGTTGATGACCTTGGCGTTGCTGGCAACCAGAGTGTCCATCAGCAGCGTGGTGAGCAGGAACGGCGCCAGGTGGTTGATCTGGAAAGTGGCCTCGTTGCCGTCCACCGTGAGGGCGCGCTTGCCCATGATGCCGCCGGCGTTGTTAGCCAGGACGTCGATGCGCGGGTAGTCGGACTCCAGCTGGGCGGCGAGGGTGCGGACCTGCGCGAGTTCCGAGAAATCGCTGACGAAGTAGTCGGCGTCCAGCTCCTTGGCGACGGCCCGGGTCTTCTCCGCGGAACGGCCGACGACGACCACCTGCTCCCCTGCCTTGGCCAGCGTCCGGGCGGCTGCTGCGCCGATGCCGTCGCTGGCGCCGGTGATCACGATGGTGCGAGGAGTCAAGGGGTGTCCTTTGGTTGGGGAAGTCGCGGCGCCCTGCCTGGGCGTGGTGGCACTATCGGAAACAACGACGGCGGCATGGCGGGTGTTCCCCGGCGCGGACAAGAGGGCATATCCTGCACAGACCGGCCGGCACGGCAGCAGGCCGCCACAGCTCAGCCAAGCACACACCAGCCAGCACAGCCCAGGGGGAAAGCCATGGAGATGCCCAAAGCGTCGGACGCGGACAAGGAGCGTTTCAGGTCCCTGGTGCCGGACGGCCCCGGCGTGGCGGTGAAGCCGATGTTCGGGAATTTGGGCGCGTTCGTGAACGGCAACATGTTCGCCGGGCTGTTCGGGCCCACCATCGGGATCAAGCTGTCGCCGGAGGACAAGGAGCAGCTCGAGGGAGCGGAGCGGACGGTCCCGTTCGGCCCCGCCGAGCGGCCCATGGGCGGTTACACCGGATTGCCGGAGGTCTGGAACGAGGAAGGCGACGGCGACGACGCCCGCGCCAGGGCGTGGATCCATAAGGCCTTCGAGTACGTGGCAGGGTTGCCGCCCAAGGAGCCGAAGGCCGCGAAACCCCGGGCGGCAGGCAAGTAGCACAGCCCTTGCGGGTCATTTTTTGTCACGCAGTTAACCAGTCATTCATACCGCCCTCAGCGGCTGTCCAACCGGGCTCCCTAGGGTCGGACGCATGGACAACATCTCGCGCAGATCCCTCATTTCCGCCGGCCTCGGGGCCGGCCTCGTCGCCGCCCTGCCAGGTGCCGCCGTCGCCACTTCCACCGCGGACGACGCCGGCCTCCGCACCGATCCCTTTATGCTCGGCATCGCGTCGGGCGAACCGTGGCCGGACGGCTTCGTAATCTGGACCCGCCTGGCGCTGGACCCCCTGGCCGAGGACGGCCTGGGCGGCATGCCCGCCCGCCAGGTCCCGGTGGCCTGGGAGGTGGCAGAGGACGAGGGCATGCGCACCGTAGTAGCCCGCGGCGTCGAACAGGCACGCATCGAAACCGCCCACTCAGTTCATGTGGAGCTGAAGGGCCTGAAGCCGGGCCGCGAATACTTCTACCGGTTCCGCAGCGGCCGCCACATCAGCGCAACCGGCCGCACGCTCACCGCCCCGGCGCTGCACGAGACGCCCGCGGCCCTGGCCATGGCGTTCGCGAGCTGCTCGCAGTACGAGCACGGTTACTTCACCGCCTACACGCGCCTCGCCGAGGACCACCCGGACCTGGTGCTGCACCTGGGTGACTACCTGTACGAGTACAAGAAGGACAGCTACGTGATCGGCGGCGGCAACCCGCGCGACCACCAGGGCCCCGAGACTGTGAGCCTCGCCGGCTACCGGCAGCGGCACGCCCAGTACAAGTCCGACGCCGACCTGCAGGCAGCGCACGCTATCGCGCCGTGGCTTGTGGTGTGGGATGACCACGAGGTGGACAACAACTGGGCGGACGAGGTCCCCGAGAACCGCGACCCCAACCAGATGAACGACACCACGGAGCGTTTCCGGCAGCGCCGCGCCGCTGCGTTCCAGGCGTACTACGAGAACATGCCGCTGCGCGCTTCCTCCGTTCCGGCCGGGTTCGACATGAAGATCTACCGGACCATCCAGTGGGGCCAGCTGGCCAACTTCCACATGATGGACACCCGGCAGTACCGTGACGACCAGCTCGCCGGCGACGGCTGGAAGAAGAACGTGGCCGAGCGCCTGGCCGAGAACCGCACCATCACCGGCGCGGAGCAGGAGAAGTGGCTGCTGGACGGGTTCAGGAACTCCACCCAGCGCTGGGACATCCTGGGCCAGCAGGTGTTCTTCGCCGAGCGTGACCGGGCCCAGGCCCTGGAGGTCGACGACGTCTCCATGGACGGCTGGGACGGCTACGCCTCCTCCCGCCGTCGCATCACCCAAGGCTGGGTGGACGCCAACGTGCGCAACGCCGTCGTGCTTACCGGCGACGTGCACCGCAACTGGGCGAACGACGTCAAGGTGGACTACAAGGACCCGGCCTCGCCTGTGGTGGGCTCGGAGCTGGTGTGCACGTCCATCACGTCCACCGGAAACGGCACCGGATCCACCACGGAGCCCACCATGGCGTGGAACCCGCACCTGAAGTTCTACAACGACAACCGCGGCTACGTGAACACACGCATCACCCGCGAGGCGATGACCGCGGACTTCCGGACGCTGGACTACGTCACGACGCCGGGCGCCCCCGTTTCAACGAAGGCCTCGTTTGCCATCCAGGACGGCGTTCCGGGGCTGCAGGCTCGCGGTTAGGCCCGAAAGCCCGTTCCAATGGAACGTCCGGCCGGCGCACCGGCCGGACGTTCCGTCGCTGGAAGGCTAGGGCTGGACAACACTCACGAGTTCTGACCGACTGCCTGTTTCCAGGTCCTCGGTAAGCACCAAGGCAGCGACTTGGGGGCAGTGGTACTTGTGCTCCCGCGCATTCTTTTCAAGCGGAGTCCAGTCGTACACCTTGACGCAGTCCGTGTAGGTGCCGGACTTCGTGGAGACAGTTTCGCCAACGGCGACGGTATCCCGCGTGTCCTCGGCATGACCCGCATAAAACTCCTGCTTGTAGGAGTCACCCACGCGCTGCTCCGCCTTCATCCAGATACCGGCCTTTGCCCCGTCCTTCCCGTGCAGGAAGCTGCCGGCATGGTTAACCAAAATCCCATTCCAGAAGTTGTTCACGTCCTCACCGAAATACCACACGTCGCCGTTTTTGTGCTGCGCCAGATAGTCTCGGGTTTCCTCCACAAGCTGCCCGTTCTTGTATTCCTTGTCCAGGTAGATCACCGTTTCAACACCCTCGACCATCTTGGTCTCCTGCAGGATTTCAATTTCGATCGTCTCGGTGACCTTTCCCTGTTGAACGGTTTCGTAGGTCAACTTCTTGCCGACCGGAAGGGCGAAGTATTTATTGGTGATTTGGGTGCTGAAATCTGCGGGGTTAATCTGCGGGGTGTACTCCGCGGCCCTGCTCCTCCTGGTGTTTTCGGTGATAAAGATTGTGGTGCCCACAGCTACCAGCAGCACAACGAGGACGGCTAGGAATATTTTGGTTGGTTGATTCATGACCTTTCCCACTCCTTCTGAGTAGAAATTCCTATTGGGGGTCAGAGCACCGTTGCTTGCCCATGGCCATAGGAGAAAGGTAGTGCAGTCCGTCGCCAACCTGAACCCCCTCGGCTACCCCTTTCCAAGGGGGCAGAACAGCCAAAGTCGGGTATTCGGGGCAACCCCTTAAAAGTAAGTAGCGCCAAGTGTCGTTTTGGGGGTTCAAAACGACACTTGGCGCTACCTAGTTGGGGAGGGGGGTGCCTTAAGTTGGGCAGGCTAACCCGCCAGGCCGGCCACCAGGAAGATTACGGCGGCGATGGCAAAGCCCATCACGCCGATAAGGGTTTCCATGACGGTCCAGGTCTTCAGCGTAGTCTTGACGTCCATGCCAAAGAAGCGGCCCACCAGCCAGAAGCCGGAGTCGTTCACGTGAGAAACCACCACGGAGCCGGCGGCCACGGCAATCACCAGGGCGGCCACCTGCATGCCGTTCAGCCCCGCCAGGGCGACAGCGGGAGCGATCAGGCCGGCAGTGGTGGTCAGCGCCACGGTGGCCGACCCCTGGGCGATGCGGAGGATGGCGGAGATCAGGAAGCCGGCCAGGATGAGCGGAATGCCCAGGTCGCCCAGGACGTCGGCCAGGGCCTGGCCGATGCCAGAGGTCCGCAGGACGCCGCCGAACATGCCGCCGGCGCCGGTGATCAGGATGACCGAGCAGACAGGCCCCAGGGATGATTCGAGCAGCTTCTCAAGCGCCCCTGCGTCCTTGCCCCGCTTGGCGCCCAGCACGAACAGGGCCACAAGCACGGCGATCAGCAGCGCCACCGGGGTCTCGCCGAGGGTGCGCAGGACCTGGTACCACTGCTCGTTCTTAACACCTGCGGGCAGGACGTTGGAGGACGCCAGGGTGTTCAGGCCGGTGTTCATGAAGATCAGGACCAGCGGCAGGAGCAGCAGGCTCACGATGGTGCGGAAGCGCGGCGGGTGGGACTCGGCTTCGGCGGTGGCGTGGCCCAGGATTTCCGGCACGGGCAGGACCAGCTTCTTGCCGGTGTAGAGGCCGTACAGGTAGGCCGTGACGTACCAGGTGGGGATGGCGACAATGAGGCCGGCGATGGTCACCAGGCCGATGTTGGCGTCGAAGAATGCCGCCGCGGACACCGGACCCGGGTGCGGCGGCAGGAAGATGTGCATGACGGAGAACGCGCCGGCGGCGGGCAGGCCGTAGCGGAGCACTCCCCCGCCCAGGCGGTGTGCCACGGCGAAGACGACGGGCAGCATGACCACCAGGCCGGCGTCAAAGAAGATGGGGAAGCCGAAGATCAGCGAGGCCAGGCCCAGCGCGAACGGGGCGCGCTTTTCCCCGAAGACGCCGATGAGGTAGTCGGCCAGCACCTTGGCGCCGCCGCTGGTTTCCACGATGCGGCCGAGCATCGCGCCCAGGCCCACCAGGAGTGCCACCGTGCCGAGCGTGGTGCCGAAGCCGTTGATCAGCACCGGGACCACCTGGTTGGCGGGGATGCCGGTGGCGAAGGCAGTGGCGAGGCTGATCAGGATCAGCGCGATCAGGGCGTGCATGCGCAGCTTGATGATCAGGAACAGCAGGACGAGGATCGCTGCCGCGGCGATGAGCAGCAGCGGGCCTGCGCCCAGTGTTTGGGTCCATCCTTCGATGGTCATGGTTCTCCTTTGAAGCAGGATTTGTTGGGGATCAGGGGCGGTCAGGACGCGCGGGGCGCCTGGCCGGAGGAAAGGTTGAGGGCCCGCACGACCGCGGCGACCAGCTGTTCGGGTGACTGCGAGATGTCGAGGCGGAGACTGCCGGCGTCGAGCTCTTCCTGGCTGAGCGCCTCGAGGGTGGCCAGCTGGCTGGGCAGCAGGGCGGGCGGCATGAAGTGGCCTTCGCGGCCCTGCATCCGCTCGCTGATCAGGTCCGCACCGCCGTCGAGGTGGAGGAAGATGACGCGGCCCTCCGCTTCGGACAGGAGCTGGCGGTAGCTTTTCTTCAGTGCCGAGCAAGTGATCACGGTGCTGCAGCCGGCCTGGGCCTGGCCGGTCATCCAGGCGCGGATTTCCTGGAGCCAGGGCCAGCGGTCCTCGTCCTGCAGCGGAATGCCCTCTGTCATCTTGGCGATGTTGGCGGCCGGATGGAACTCGTCCGCCTCGGCGCAGGCCCAGCCCAGCTGGCGGGACAGGCCCGCCGCAAGGGTGGTTTTGCCGGACCCGGCTACGCCCATGACCACAAGATGCGTGGGGGGATTCTGCATGTTCATACCTCCGGGGAAGACGTCTTTGGCTTTCGAAGAAGCTCGCTGCGTGCCCGTTCTTGCGTGGGCTACGCCATAAGGTATCACCTTTGGGGACAATAAATACTATCTTTGCGTGTCACAGGTCATACCTTTGGCGTTTCGTTCGCTATTCTGGAGATGCGCTTCTGCGCGGAGAGAGGCGGAAAGATGTCGACGGCGACAGTTGAGGGTGCGGATGAGGCGCACGACGGCGGGGCCTCCCCCGCGATGCATGAGCGCGTTCTGGAGGCGGTCGGCGTCGCCATCGCCTCCGCCAAGCTGGCCCCGGGCAGCAGGCTCACCCTGGAAGGCCTGCAGCACGAGTACGGAATTTCCCGGACCGTTGCGCGGGACACCATGAAGGTCCTGGAGTCGATGAACCTGGTCTATTCGAGGCGCCGGGTGGGCATCGTGGTGCAGGAGCGCCGGCTCTGGAATGTCTTCGATCCCAAACTGGTGCGCTGGCGCTTGGCCTCGGACCGGCGCGACGCCCAGTACAGCAGCCTCACGGAGCTGCGCATCGCCGTCGAACCCATTGCCGCCGCAGGCGCCGCCAGGCGCGCCAGTGCAGCGGAACGCGCACAGCTCGTTGCCCTGGCGGCGGAGCTCCGGCGGCTGGGTGAGGCCGGCGACCTGCAGGGGTTCCTGGCGGCCGATATCGAGTTCCACCGGCTGTTGCTGCGGAGCTGCGGAAATGAGATGTTCCGGGCGCTGGAGGGCATGGTGGCGGAGGTGCTCACCAGCCGCACCCAGCAGGGGCTGATGCCGTTCAAGCCTCGGAACGAGGCGCTGCAGGCGCATGAGGACGTGGCTGCAGCCGTGGCAGGCGGGGACACCGCGGTGGCGGAATCAGCGATGCACCACATTTTGGACGAGGTCCGGAACGCGATGGGGCTGCACTAGTCCCGGCGGCCCAACAAAGCACTTCCCGGACACCGCGATCCTGAGTAGCCTTCAAAGTAGGGCTCAGGCAAGGGGCCTCCAGCGCCATCCAGGAGATCTGCGAGGTGGAACGATGACCACGACCGGACGTTCAGGTGAAGGGCTCGCCGCTACCGCTGCGCCGGCCGTGGTACCCCGCCGCAAGGGCAGCATCGTGGTCAACTGGCTCACCACCACGGACCACAAGACCATCGGGTACATGTACCTGATCACGTCCTTCGCGTTCTTCTGCATGGGCGGGGTCATGGCGCTGCTCATCCGGGCCGAACTGTTCGAGCCGGGCATGCAGATCCTGCAGACCAAGGAGCAGTACAACCAGCTGTTCACCATGCACGGCATCATCATGCTGCTGATGTTCGCCACGCCCTTGTTCGCGGGCTTCGCGAACGTGATCATGCCATTGCAGATCGGCGCGCCGGACGTCGCGTTCCCGCGGCTGAACGCGCTGGCGTTCTGGTTCTTCCTGTTCGGTTCCACCATCGCCGTTTCCGGCTTCATCACCCCACAGGGTGCGGCGTCGTTCGGCTGGTTCGCCTACGCGCCGCTGTCCGATACAACCTTCAGTCCCGGCCTTGGCGGGGACCTGTGGGTCTTTGGCCTGGCACTGTCCGGCTTCGGCACCATCCTCGGTGCCGTCAACTTCATCACCACCATCATCTGCATGCGCGCCCCGGGCCTCACCATGTGGCGGATGCCGATCTTCACCTGGAACACCCTGGTGACGGCCATCCTGATCATCATGGCCTTCCCGCCGCTGGCGGCGGCACTGTTCGCCCTCGGAGCGGACCGCCGCTTCGGAGCCCACATCTACGATCCCGAAAACGGCGGCGCCATCCTCTGGCAGCACCTGTTCTGGTTCTTCGGCCACCCCGAGGTGTACATCATTGCGCTGCCGTTCTTCGGCATCGTCTCGGAGATCTTCCCGGTCTTCAGCCGCAAGCCGATCTTCGGCTACAAGGGCCTGGTCTACGCAACGATCGCCATCGCCGCGCTCTCCATGACGGTGTGGGCCCACCACATGTACGTCACCGGCGCCGTGCTCCTGCCGTTCTTCGCCTTCATGACCATGCTCATCGCGGTCCCCACCGGCGTGAAGTTCTTCAACTGGATCGGCACCATGTGGGGCGGCTCGCTGACGTTCGAGACTCCGATGCTCTGGAGCATCGGCTTCATGATCACGTTCCTGTTCGGCGGCCTGACCGGCATCATCCTGGCCTCCCCGCCGCTGGACTTCCACGTGTCCGACTCCTACTTTGTGGTGGCGCACTTCCACTACGTGGTGTTCGGCACCGTGGTGTTCGCCATGTTCGCCGGGTTCTACTTCTGGTGGCCCAAGTTCACCGGCACCATGCTCAATGAACGCCTGGGCAAGATCCACTTCTGGATGCTGCTCCTGGGCTTCCACGGGACGTTCCTCATCCAGCACTGGCTGGGCGTCGAGGGCATGCCCCGCCGGTACGCGGACTACCTGGTGGAGGACAACTTCACCTGGATGAACCAGTTCTCCACCATCAGTTCCTTCCTGCTGGGCGCCTCCCTGATCCCGTTCTTCTGGAACGTCTACATCACCTGGCGGGCCGGGAAGAAGGTTACCGTGGACGATCCGTGGGGCTTCGGCGCCTCACTGGAATGGGCCACGTCCTGCCCGCCGCCGCGGCACAACTTCACCTCGCTGCCCAGGATCCGCTCGGAGCGGCCGGCCCTGGATCTGCACCACCCCGAGATCCGGGTCCGCGAACACGAACCGGTCCACAGCACCGCAGCAGCTGCCCTGGGTGCCGCCGACATCGGCGAGAAGGACGTCCGGGAACCGAACCCGGACAAGTAGCGGGCCGGCCGGGCCTGCGTTCGTGGCTCCGGGCTAGATGCAGCGGGGCTGGTAGGCCGGGTCCGCCGGCCCGGAAGTCCTGCCCAGTGCATGGGCAACAATCTGGTGGACCACGGGGTCGTTCGGCGTCTGGTCGTGCTCAAACACATCCGCCGGGCACTTGTCTTGGATGGTGATGTTGGTGACCTGCCGCGCCGGGCCGGAGAGGAACTGGCTGTTGTAGGGAATCACCACTTCGTCGTAGACGGTGGAGATCACGGTGTAGGACGGCCCGGCCACGGTGTCTCCGATGGAGTTGAGTTCCTGCATGAACGGCGAGCCTGCCTGCTGGTCGGCGCAGGCAGCACAGCCCAGGGCCATGAAGTCCGGGTCCCCCACAGCGTCCGGCGGAGGAAGGATGACGCCTTCGGTGCCGTGGTTCGAGGGGGCAATTCCAACGAGCTGGTTGACGTTCTTCGCACCGCCCAGGAAGCCCATGTAGTAGCGGGGCATCATGCCGCCCTGGCTGTGGCCCACCAGGTCCACCTTCCTGGCACCGGTGGCTGCGCGGACCGCGTCCACGAACGGGGCCAGTTCCTGCGCGGAGTCGGCCACCGGCCCGGTGGCGTAGACGCCGTTCGTCTCTCCGTAGTTGAGTGCGAAGACGCAGTAGCCGGCGCTCTTGAGGTACGGCGAGAGGGTGGACCAGTTCTTGGCCATGCTTTCAAAGGTCCCCGGAACCAGGATGACCGGATAGGGGTGTTCGGCGGACGGCTTGCAGGACCAGTCGTTGGCGCCCGGCGGGGAAATTTCGACGACGTCCGCCTGCGCGGGTGCCGCGGTGAGGGAGCCGGCCAGGACGGCCGCCGCGGCCAGGGACAGTGCCTTTGTGAGCAGTGACATGGAAACCTCTTCGTTTGCGAGTCAGCGGGTGGGCGGGCCTGAACCGGAGCCTGCGCTGCGGCCCGGTTCCCGCCCGGGGCCCTTCAAATGCTAGGCAAAACAGGACAGTGGCGGCCGGTTCTGCACGGACGTGCAGCCAATAAAGCCCGATCCCCCAGACCTGCGCCGCGGCCGGGTCCCGGGGCGCTTTGCATCGTTGTTACTGGTCAGTAGCGTTTTCGCGCCTGGACCGGCGGCGCATCACCGTTCAGGCCCCGTGCACATTCGTTCACGGCAGCGGCGGTCCTCCCAGCCGAAGGCCGCCTGCACGGCGAGATGAAACTCCCCCACTGTCAGGGCAGCGGGAACCGACAGGTGGCGCCAGGTCTCTGGTTCGCTGTCCTCAATGCTGATGCGGAGTGCAAAGGCGGGAACGGCTCCGGCGGATTCCGGTGGCACACCCGGGTTAACCAAAAGCAGGGCCGGTCAGTGACCGGCCCTGCTTTTTCAAAATTCGAAACCCGAAGGCCCCAGATTCCCTAATGAATTAGAGGGCCTGGATGTTGGTGGCCTGGGGACCCTTGGGGCCCTGCTCGGTGTCGAAGGAAACCTTCTGGTTCTCTTCGAGGGAGCGGAAGCCGTTGGAGTTGATCGCAGAGTAGTGTGCGAACACGTCCTGTGAGGAGTCATCGGGGGAAATGAAGCCGAAGCCCTTTTCAGCGTTAAACCATTTGACGGTACCAGTAGCCATTATTTTTGTCCTTCGTGAAGGTAGAGGGAAAATCCCGACTTTCGGGCCCTCCGGCGTGGGGTGTTCAAAACCGCTACTTCAGAAGAACGCGGACTTTCGACCGCGCGTACTGCCTGAACTACCAACTGCATAAACACAACAACAGGATCAACACTACAGGAGATTTGGAGCAGCACTTACCACGGGGGCGCAGGAGGCATATCCTGCGAACATTCACACCCGTCCCGAGCACCGGGAGAAACCATGAACACGGCACAGAGCATCAACTCCCTGGTGATCGGGGCCGGGCAGGCCGGCCTGGCCACGAGCTACTGGCTTACCCGGCACGGCGTGGAGCACCAGGTGCTGGAGCGGCGGGAGGATCTGGGCGGGGCATGGCAGGACCGGTGGGACTCGTTCTACCTGAACACGCCCAACTTCTCATTCATGCTTCCGGCGCTGACCTACGACGGCCCCGAGCCGGACGCGTTCCTGCCGCGCGACGCCGTCATTGACCTGTTCCGCGATTATGCGCCGCGGATCTCGGCGCCGGTGCGTTTGGGCACTGAGGTTACGCGGATGCGCCGGGCCAACGGCGGATTCAGCGTGGAAACCACGGGCGGCCGGTTCGCGGCACAGAAGGTTGTGCTGGCGAACGGTGCCTTCCAGCTGCCGCGCATCCCAGCAGCGTCGGCCGGACTTTCCCCGCATGTGTTCCAGCTGCACAGCCACGGGTACCGCAACCCGCAGCAGCTGCCGGACGGCGCAGTGCTGGTGGTGGGCACCGGCCAATCCGGCGGGCAGATCACCGAGGACCTGCTGGCCGCCGGCCGTGAAGTCCACCTGGCGGTTTCAAGCTGCCCCGAGGCGCCGCGCCGGTACCGCGGCCAGGACGTCTTCCACTGGATCCTCCAGGTCAACCTCCACGGCCCTGAGTACGGCATCAACGGTTTCCAGGTGGAGCAGCTCCCCTCCCCCGCGGCACGTTTCATGTGCAGTCCGCTGGTTTCCGGGAACGATGGCGGGCACAGCATCCGCGTGCGGGAACTGGGCCGCCGCGGCGTCCGGCTGCATGGCCGCTTTGAGGGAACCGACGACGGCGTCCTCACCTTCAGCGACGACCTCCCCGAACGCCTGGCGATGGTTGAGGCAGGGTTCGGCCAGCGCCTGAAGCTAATGGCGGACGCCTACATTGCGGCGGCCGGCATTGATGCCCCGCCGCCGGAGACACCGACAGCCGACGCCTGGCTGCCCGCGGAGTCCGGCGCGGGTGGACCTGGACGCGGAGGGCATCACATCGGTCATCTGGGCCACCGGATACGGCCTGGACTTCAGCTTCCTGGACATTCCGGTGCTGGACGGGTGGAACTACCCCCGGCACTCCCGGGGCGTCACGGAGGTCACCGGCCTGTACGCCGTCGGGCTGCCCTGGCTGACGAGGCACGCCTCGGCCACCTTGGCACTGGTGGGGGACGACGCCAAATACGTGGCCGGGCACATCGCCGGCCTGGGAAGCTGACACCGGAAAAACGCACCCTTGCCAACGCCCCGCCCCGGCGTAGGGTTTTTCCATGAAACCGATTCGGGTCATCCTGCTTCCGGGCTCCGTCCTTCCCGCCGAACTGGCGTACGGCGCGCTGATTGAAGCCCTGGGGCCCGACGTGCAGGCGGTTGCCAAGGACCTGGAGCTCTACGCGGACGACGAGCCGCCGCCCGGCTGGAGCCTGGACACCGAGGTCGAGGGCGTGCTGCGGGAGGCTGACGCCCGCGGGTGGGAGACATTCCACCTTGTTGGCTACTCCGGCGGCGGCGCGGCCGCGCTGGCTTTCGCGGCCAAGCACCCGGACAGGCTGCTCAGCCTGGCCCTCCTTGAACCTGCCTGGGCCGGGAACTGGGACTGGAGCCCCGCCCACGCCGAACTCTGGAAGCAGTACGAGCCGCTGGAGGCTCTTCCGCCCGAGCAGTTCATGCCCGCCTTCATGAGGCTGGGAGTCAGGCCCGACGTCGTCCTTCCGCCGCCCCCACCGGGTCCCCCGCCGCCGTGGATGGCCAAGCGGCCCGCAGGGATCAAGGCGTTCCTGCGGACCTTCAGGACGTACAACCTGGACAGGGCACGTTTGGCTGCCTTTCAACCGCCCGTGTTCTACGCCCTGGGCGCACTGAGCAACCCGGATGAATATGGCGAGATTGCGAGCCGGCTGGCGAGGGTCTTCTTCCCTGACTTCCACTTGGAGGTGTTCCCCAAGCGCCACCACTTCGACCCTCCGCACCGGATTGAGCCCCAGCGGCTGGCCGAACTGCTGCGCCGGCACTGGGAGCAGGCGGAAAACGATGCCAGCACGGCAGAAACCGTGGATGACCTCCGCGGGTGACCGGTGATTGTCAGTGGCGACGTGCAGCTTAGGCGGGACGGGAATTTAGCACCGCTGGCCATCTCCTTGTTCATGAAGGCATTCACCGGCCCCAACCAGCGGGACGCTGGTGGATGAGGCCACCCTGCCGGCCCACCGGGAGGTGTGGGGCAGCGAGCCGTCGCCGTCCGCTGCGGCGCTCGGGCGCCTGTCCGGTGAAGAGGCCTAGCTGTATGACGCACTCCGCCATGACGTGCACGGTTCCTCCGTTCGGCTGGAGCAGGAACTGACCAGCTGGCACTGGGCGCTGGACCGTTTTTTCGGTGCCTGAAGCTCATGAATGCGGGAACCGGCAGCCCTAAGCTTGGTGCCATGAACACGGCCATCGGTGTCCCCAGGTCTTTCGGTTCCCGTGTCCTGGACGCCGTCAGGACCCTCACGCCCGGGTACTTCGCGCTCACCATGGCCAGCGGGATCATCTCCGTGGGGCTGGAACTGGAAGGCTTCCACGCACTCTCCGCCGCACTCCTGGTGGTCTGCGCATCCTCCTACGCTATGATCCTGCTGCTCAGCCTGGTGCGCCTCGCCAGGTATCCGGCGGACATGCGGCGGGATTTCATGGACCCCGCCCGCGCATTCGGCTTCTTCACCTTTATTGCCGGGACCAACGTGCTGGGCGTGCGTCTGGGGATGGCAGGCTGGACAGGCGCGACGGCGGCGCTGCTCGCCGTCGGCGTCCTCGCCTGGGTGGTGCTGGGTTACGTGGTGCCATGGACTGCCGTACTCGGCCGGGACGAGCGGCCCGTGGTCAGGGACGCGAACGGGACGTGGTTCATCTGGTGCGTGGCAAGCCAGTCCGTCGCGGTGGCCGCGGCATCCCTGGAACCCCTTGCCGGGCCGGACTGGCGCGCCGCCCTGGCGCTGACCGCCGTCGTCGCCTGGTCGGTGGGGCTCATCCTGTACGCCGCGGTGGGAATCTTCGTTTCGCTGCGGCTCATGATCTACCCCATCCGGCCGGAGGACCTCCGCCCGCAGTACTTCGTATCAATGGGCGCCATGGCCATCAGCGTCCTCGCCGGGGCGCGGATCGTCGAGATGGCCGGGGCGCCCATGGTCGATGCGACGCGGGGACTCGTTGCAGGATCCTCCGTAGTGTTCTGGGCCTTCGCGTCGTGGCTGTTCCCGGTGCTCCTTGCCGCAGGGTGGTGGCGGCACGTGATCCACCGCGTGCCGCTCTCCTTCGAGCCCGGCCTCTGGAGCGTCATCTTTCCCCTCGGCATGTATGCAGTAGCCGGCATCTATCTGGGCCAGGCAGACCATCTCCCCCTGGTCGCTGCGATCGGCCGCACCGAGCTGTGGCTGGCCCTGGCCGCGTTCCTGGTCACCTTCGCCGGAATGCTGTGGCACCTGTGGGCAACACTGGTGCAGTCCCGGGACCGCCGGTCCTAATGTCCTCGCAGGGAGTAATCCGAGTGATCCGGTCCACCCCGCGGGAGGGAGCGGCCCGGTAACTGCGGCGGAAGCATGCGGGCCTGCTGGGACCTTTTCCTCTGTTTCCGTTGCTCCGTTGGGACTGCACTGGAACCAGGAGCTGAGATGCACGCTCCTGCCCGAGAGGAGATGAAATGAGCAAGAACGTCGTTCGGAGCACCACGATCAACGTCCCGGTGGAAAGGGTGTTCTCCTTCCTGAGCGACCCCACGAACTGGATGACCGCCATGCCCGGCGAGTCCGAAGTGACTCACCTCGACGTCAAGCCCGACGGCGTGGGCACCTCCGCGCGGTGGTCTGCCAAGATGTGGGGCATCCACATGGGCGTGACCCACGAGTACCGGGAGGTGGTTCCCAACAAGCAGATCGTCTCCAAGGCGTCCGTGGGACCTGTGCTCACGTTCTCCCTGGAACCGGCCAACGGCGGCACGGAGCTGACCGTCGAGGAGCACCTGGACATCCCCGCGCCCGTCGTCCGGGTGCCGGTCCAGGCCATCTTCGCCCGGATCACCGAAAACGACGTCCAGGGCATGGTGGCCAACATCAAGAGCCTGCTGGAGACCGGGGAGAAGACAGCCCCTGAGCCCGGCGAGAAAAAGTTCACCCAGACGCTGACCTGGTCGGATGGGATCACCATCGCCGCGCCGGTGCAGGAGGTCTTTGACCTGGTCAAGGATCCTCGGGTCTGGCTGGGCCAGGACGTCCAGGTCTCCGACCTGAAAACCACGCCGGAGGGTGTGGGGACCACCTTCCAGGTTGCGTGGAAGGTCCTCGGCATCCCCCTTAAGACGACGCACGAGTACACCGAGTTCGTCCCAAACCAGTACTTCACGTCAAAGGCGGCCCTGGGTCCGGTGTTCAAGGTGGAGGTGGCTCCGGAGAACGGCGGAACCCGGCTGCACATGCGCTCAGATGTGGTCCCCCGGAACATGGCGGAGGCCGCGGTTGACTCGCTGGTCATCAAGATGTCCGAGCGCAGCCAGGCGGAACTCCTTGCCAGCATCAAGGCGTCGGCCGAAGCCCGCCCGGGTTCACGCTGAAACCTGGGCGACGGCGCGCTGCTGGGAAGTGGCCACTGGGCAGTAGGTGGAAGGCTGTGGGATGAAAGACCGCACGGCAATAGCGGTGCTCACCGGGTCATTTGTGCTCAAGCTTGCGTACCTCCTGTGGCGTCCGGCCATGCTGCGGTGGGGCACCCAGGGCGAGGAAGCGGTTGAGCCCCTGCCCGGGGATGACCGGGTGCCCCGCCCGGCGTTCCAGAGCACCCGGGCCATCACCATCGAGGCCCCGCCGGAGCAGGTGTGGCCCTGGATCGTGCAAATGGGGATCTACCGTGCCGGGTTCTACAGCCACGACCTCGTGGAACGGGCCATGGTCCGTGCCCGGTACGTCGAAGGCAAGCACTCGGCTGCGCGCATCCACCCGGAACTGCAGAATCTCAAGGTAGGCGACCAGGTGCCCTACGGCGGTGGCGCCTACGCAACCGTGACGGAGATCGAGCCCAACCGGCACCTCGTCGCGGGAGAGGCGTTCGTGCTGCGGCCCCTCCCCAACAACTGCACCCGCCTCATCGTCCGGTACCGGGGAACGGGGTACATCGGTGCCGCGCTCCAGGGCGCCGCGCCCGACGCCCCTGCGCTGACCAGGGCTGCCGCGTCGGCCGTGCGGCAGGTGCCCGGCGCGCTGCTGCTGGCCCGCGCCGTCGACATGTTCATCGGCGACCCGCTGCACCACTACATGGAGGTGGGGATGCTGCGCGGCATCAAGCAGCGGGCGGAAGGGAAGTACGGCGACGGCGGCGGCGCACCTCGAGCGGGCGCACCCTCACCGGTGCACTGAACCGGAAGGCGCGGCGGGAGAGGTGGTGCGTGTCCGGACGACGGCGGACGGTCACCGGCCCGGCAGGCAGCAGCTGGGCGCTGCGGGAGAAGAACCAGTGCTTGGCGAACTCCACCAGGACCAGGTAGACCACGATCATGCCGAGCAGGGCCAGGAAGAACGGGACCGGCAGCGGGTCGAAGCCCAGCACCCCTGCCAGCGGTGAGAGCGGGAGGAAGATGCCCAACGCCACCACGCCCAGGGATGCCCCGAGCAGCCCGGCGGAAGGGCGGCTGCGCAGGAACGGCACGCGCCGGGTCCGGATCGCGAAAATGATGAGTGTCTGGGTGGCGATGGATTCGATAAACCACCCCGCCCGGAACTCCCCCGGCACGGCATCGAACACCACCAGCATCAGGGCGAAGGTGGCGAAGTCGAAGAGCGAGCTGATGGGTCCGAAGAGCAGCATGAAGCGCCGGATGAACCCGATGTTCCAGTGGGACGGCGCGCGCAGCTGTTCCTTGTCCACCCGGTCCCCCGGGATGGCCAGCTGGCCGGTGTCGTAGAGCAGGTTGTTGAGCAGGATCTGGCCTGGCAGCATGGGCAGGAAGCTCAGCACCACGGATGCCGTGGCGGCGCTGAACATGTTGCCGAAGTTGCTGGACGTGCCCATCAGCACGTACTTGATGGTGTTGGCGAAGATCCGGCGGCCTTCCCGGACGCCTTCAGCCAGGACGCCGAGGTCCTTGTCCAGGAGCACGACGTCGGCGGCGTCCTTGGCCACGTCCGTGGCGCTGTCAACGGAAATGCCGATGTCCGCCTTGTGCAGGGCAAGGGCATCGTTGACGCCGTCCCCCATAAAGCCCACGGACCCGCCGCTTTGCCGCAGCAGCGTGATGATCCTCGCCTTCTGCTCGGGCGAAACGCGGGCGAAGATGGTGGCCCGGCCGGCGGCGGCAGCGAGTTCGTCGTCGGAGAGCGCATCGATATCGGCGCCGGACAACGTCCCCCCGGACTTCACGTCCAGGTCCGCGCAGACCTTTTCTGCAACCTTCGCGTTGTCCCCGGTGGCGATCTTCACCGTGATCCCCAGCTCCTCCAGCCGGTCCAGGGATTCCCTGGCGTTGGCCTTGGGCCGGTCCAGGAATACCAGGAATCCGGCAAGAGCCAGGCCGCGCTCGTCGCCGGGAGTGAGCTGGGCCAGCCCGGCAGCCGGGCGCGCGGCCACCGCCACAACCCGCGCACCGGCGTCGAACTGTTCCTCCAGCATGGCCCGCACCGGAGGCGGAGTGGGGCCGCACAATGCCAGGACGTCCTCCGGCGCGCCTTTGGTGACCAGGCGGGCGGGCCCGCCGTCCTCCCGGACCAGGACGGTGGTGCGGCGGCGCCGGTGGTCGAACGCCACCAGGTCAACCCGCTCGAAGCGTCCCGGGTCAAACCCCGCCGCGCCGCGGCTGTCCCAGAGTGCGGCGTCCAACGGGTTCTGCCCCGCGGAGGACAGTTTGGCCTCGGTATAGTCCGCCTCGGTGGCCAGCAGGCCCAAGGTGAGCAGGCCGGCGTCGGACACGTTCGGGGCGGCGGGAAGCGCGCCCGTGAAGCTGATCCGCCCCTCCGTGAGCGTCCCGGTCTTGTCCGTGACCAGGATGTCCATGTCCCCCAGGTCCTCGATGCAGACCAGCCGCTTCACCAGCACCTTCCGCTTCGCCAGGCGGCGGGTGCCGGTGGCCAGGCTGGTGCTGACGACGGCGGGGAGCAGCTGGGGCGTGATGCCCACCGCGATGGCCAGGGAGAACAGCAACGATTCGATGAGCGGTCGCTGCAGCAGCAGGTTGGCGATGAAGATCAGCGTGGTGAGCACCACGGCAACCTGCAGCAGCAGGAACGAGAACCGTTTGAGCCCCAGCTGGAACTCGGTCTGCGGCTGCCGCTCGCCCAGGCCCAGCGCTATCCGCCCGAATTCGGTGCGGCCGCCCGTGGCCACCACCACCCCTGTGCCGGCGCCGGACTGGATGACGGTGCCCATGAACGCGCAGGAGGCGAGGTCTCCCAGGGCCGCGCCGGCCGCCACCGGCCCAGGGTCCTTGGCAGCGGGCAGGGACTCCCCCGTCAGGATGCTCTCGTCGCAGAGGAGGTCGTTGGCCTCCAGCAGCCGGATGTCCGCCGGGATGATGGCACCGAGGGAAAGATGGACGACGTCGCCAGGTACCAGGACGGTGACGTCCACTTCACTGGTGGTTCCGCCGCGCAGCACCACGGCCCGGTGGGTGACCCGGGAGTGCAAAGCCTCGGACGCACGCTCGGCGCGGAACTCGTTGGTGAAGCCAAGCCCCACGCTGACCATCAGGATCACGCCGATCACCACAGAGTTGGTGGCATCGGCCAGGACGAGGGACAGGGCGGCCGTGACGATCAGCAGGATCAGGATGGGACTGGCGAACTGCCTGCCCAGCACGGCCCAGATGTTGGCGCGGTGGGTGCGGACGGCATTGGGCCCGAGGGCAGCGAGCCGGGCAGCCGCTTCCGGGACGGACAGCCCCTCCGGGCTGGAGCCCAAGTGCTGCAGCACCTGCTCGGCAGGCTGGGACGCGGCGGTGGCGATCGGCAGGTGGAGGAAGCCCCGCTCCTTGACGTTGAGGTCAGCCATGCGCTCGGCGGGAGCCTGGCCGGCTACCCTGGGAACCCGAAGCAGGGGAAGAACTCTTCCACTCCCGGCCGGGCAATTTCGATGCAGCGTGACTTCACCTGGGTCAGGGATGCCTCGGTGTCGGTGCCCGCAGCCGTCAGTCCGTTGACTGCAACTGAAACAGTGGCTGTGGCAGTACGACGCAGGTTGTTGCCCGTCGAGTTGACGTTGCCCACGCCCGGGAAGTTCTGGTGGTCATGGCCGGTGTCATGCTCAAGCGGCCCCGTGCCGGTCCACGATGCCGCGAGGCTGATGGTCACCGGGTTGCCGTCCCCGTCCGTCCCCGGCAACTGCGTGGCAACGGACGCGCTGGTCAGCCGGGGATCCACCACCAGCGGCGCCATGTTCTGGCCATCCGCCTGGAACAGCACCGCGCCGCCACCGGCCGCGGCACCGATCCCGCCGGGCGCCACCGCACAGATGTCCGTAATCCGCACCAACACGCCTGTCAGGCCCTGCTTGTTCACCGGACCCGGTTGACCCGCGTACATGGCCAGGCTTGAGGAGACGAAGATTTCTGTCTGCTCGCAGCCCGCTGTGGCCACCACCGCTGCTGAACCGTGGGTGCTCGAAATCGTGTGGTAAATGTTGGGAGGAGCGGCTGCAGCCGGTCCTGACCCCAGGGACAGCAGGGCCACCGTGCAGACGCCCAGGAGCAAGGGCTTCATCAGATTTCCTTTATCCGCTTACTCCCAAATTAAGCCTCCCAGGCAGGGGCGTCCAGAGGACTATGGACCCAACAATCCGGCGCCCCCGGCACTTACAAAAGTCCTTGCCGGACGGCCAGGTCTGCGTTCACGCGGCCGTACTTCCAGAAGGATTCCGTGCCCGCCTTCAGCTCGGCTGTTGATTCGACATTTGCGCGGACTGACTTGTTGTCGGCGCCTGCATGGGACCTCCATGCAAGGGCCGCCACCGCGGCAACAATGGGCGCGGCCATGGACGTTCCGCTGCCGATGTCGTAACCGAGGGAGCGGCCGTTCTGCCTCCCGATGACGAACTTGTGGTTGGGGAAGGTGGAGTAGACGCTGACTCCAGGTGCTGCTACATCCACCCAGCTGGCTCCGTAGGTGGAGAACGTGGCTTTGGCATCGTGGTTGTTGGTGGCCCCGACGGCAATGACGTTGGGGTAAGCGGCCGGGTACATCATGGTCTGGTTGTCCCCGTTGCCTGCTGCCGCCACGAGCACCACATTCCTGCTCCAGGCGTTGTTGACGGCAGTTTGAAGAGTGGTTGATGCTCCCACGACGAGGCTCATGTTGATGACCTTCGCGCCACTGTTGACCGCCCAGTTGATGCCGTTGGCAAGGCCGGAGCTTGAGCCCATTCCTGTGTCGCTGAGGACTTTGCCGGCCAGAATTTCACAGCCAGGGCAAACACCGGCGACGCCAATGGAGTTGCCGCCGATGGCGGCTACGATGCCGGCGACGTGAGTGCCGTGGCCGTAATTGTCCTCATTGTTTCGTGCAGTGGTGAAGTTTGCCCGCGCCACAACCTTCGGGTTGATGTCCGGGTTGTCGGTTGCGACGCCGGAATCGAGGACCGCAACTCCGATCTCACTCCCGGTGGTGACGCTCCACGCTTCAACGGCGTCCACGTCGGCGTCAGGCGTTCCCGCGTCAACAGTCACAGTGCCGGCGGTGTTGGTGAACGATTGGCCATCATTTTGCAGGGCGTACTGGTCCGGGAAGTACTGGTCATTTGTGGCGGGCCTGACGATCTTGTCCGGCTCGGCATACTCCACCACAGGGTTCCGGCTGAGGGCTTCAATAAGGTGAAGTTCCCGCCCCTCCGGCACCTTGATCAGCTGCGCACCGGTGCTGCCGATTTCAGGGCCCTCGCTGAGGCCGTGCCCGCGCAGCGCACCCGCGGCAGCGCGGTCGTCGCGGAATTTCACCATGATCTGGCCCGCGATGAATGACGGCTCAGCAGCAGCATTGCCCTGGGCCGCAAATGTAATTCCACTGAATCCCATGATTGCCGCCGCGAAACCGGCGATGGCTGCTTTTTTCATACGGTTATCTTGCTCGCATCATGAGTGGCTGGATAGAGCACTCGTATAAATCATTTTTAAGTGCGCACCCATCCGAAATGCGATATGGCCCGAATTGCTGGCGTAACCCTTGGGCCGGCAGGTAAAAACCTCCAGCTGAACCCATAGACGCATATCGCATTCAGGAGAAACCATGGCAACTCACACGAATACAGGCTTGGCAACCCGCACCAACGTGCAAAAGGCATCACTGGCTGTGGGTGCAGTATTCCTGCTGGTCGGCGTCCTCGGCTTCGTGCCGGGCATCACGGCCAACTTCGACCAGCTGCATTTCGCCGGCCACCACTCCGAAGCCATGCTGCTGGGCCTCTTCCAGGTCTCGGCCCTGCACAACATCGTCCACCTGCTCTTCGGCGCAGCCGGCATTGCCCTGGCCCGGACTGCGGGCGGAGCGCGTTCCTTCCTGCTCTACGGCGGCATCATCTACCTGGTCCTCTTTGTCTACGGCCTGGTGGTTCCGCAGGATTCGGCCGGCAACTTCGTCCCGTTGAACGGCTTCGACAACGTCCTGCACCTGCTGCTCGGCGTTGGAATGGTGGCCCTCGCCCTGGTCCTCACCAAGGGGCACAGCAAGGCGCACGCCTGAACCCTTTTCCGGACGACGTACCGGCGCCCCTTCGGGTTACGAAATGCTCCCGGCCGCAGCTCCCGCTGCTGCCGGGGGCATTTCGGTTCCTGCTCCCGTGCGCTACTTGAGGCTGAGCACCTCGTCGATCGGCCGTCCATTGACGAACACCCGGGCGCTTGTGGCCCCCGCGGCCGTCATGGCGGTGTACTCCAGCTGTGCCTTCGCGCGCGGAATGTCGCACACGCCGCCGAGCATGAACTGCCCCTCCAGATAAATGGTGATGGTGCTGCCGTCCAGCTCGCCGCCCACATACCGGAGGTCCGACTGGTACAGGACGTTCACCAGCCCCGACATGCCGACGTCGCGGCTCTTGTTCGCCAGCAGCGCGCCGACGCTGGGGCCCACCTGGTCCGTGAAGCGGACGGGTGCGGTGGTGGTGGCAACAAGGCTGTCGCCGCAGCCGATCCTGGGCCCGGAGATGCCGTTATCGTCGATGGCCACGTAGTAGACCGTCAGCGGGGCCACCTGCTCGGGAAGGCCGGGCGGGGCGGGTTCCGCCGTCGCCGGCGGACTCGCTGGAACGGACGACGGCGGCGCTGTCGCCGTGGGGGATGCAGTCACCGGTGCGCTGGCCTGCGAGGTGGGGGTCGCCGTCGTCGTGGCCGTCCCGGAGGAGCCCGGGGACGAGGCGCTGCCTGTGGGCGACGGGGACGGAGGGCCGAAACAGCCTGAGAGCGTGAACAGGGCGCAGAGCCCCAGAACGCTGAATGCCGAAACCCTGGGCTTGGTCATGATGCCCCCTCGCGCTGGCCCCGCTGTTCCGGGACTCTCCTTCAACCTACGCTTTAGACCGCCTCCCGGAACAGGGACTTAGGTCCGGCGCAGCGCAACGGCAGGTCCCGCTGCGCTAGTGGACAGGCTTGAGTTCACTCCTGGCAAGGTTGCGGCTGCCGGCATACGCCGTGACGGCCAGGGCCAGGACGGCGGTCACGCCGGCAAGGGCGTACCACGCCACAAGGTATGGGCCGCCTCCCTGCAGTTCGGAAAGGAAGAACCTCGCGTAGCTGTTGAGGGCGGCATGGAACAGGATGACCATCGGCAGGCTTGCGTGGGTGCTGTTGTAGAGCCAGGCGAGCACCACCGACTGTCCCAGGATGTAGATCGCGAATGGGGCAAGGGGCCGCTGGCCCGGATCCGACACGAATTCGGGAAGGTGCCACGGCAGCCACACCAGGCCTACCAACACTGCGGCCGCCAGCGCGCTCCGGCCGCGCTGCAGCCGCGGCAGGAGAAAGCCCCGCCAGCCCAGCTCCTCGAAGATCCCCACGATGACCACTGTGACAGCGATGGAGCCGGCAACCTGCAGAAGATCGGATGGTTCCCAGCGCGGGACCGGCGCTCCGGCCATGACGGCAGCCCCAAAGGCGATGCCCGCCACGGCCAAGGGCACACCCAGCGCAACGCCGTACCATCCCGGATGGACCCGCCACCGCCCCAGCTGGCGCAGAAGCCCGAACAACTCCCTGCGGCCACCCGCCGTGACGGCAACCAGGACGGCGGCCAGCCCCGGCCCAAACGGAACCAGCGGGCTGCTCACCGGGTTCAACAGGACCAGCGGCCAGATGGACCACGAGATAACGTATGCCAGCACAAGGTAAAGCAGGACGTCATGCCGGGCCGCCCACCCGCGCGGCCGATGGCTGTGGGTCGTCATGGCAGACCTTCTTTGAATGTCCACGGGTCGTTTTAAGTCTGGCACCGGCCACGGCGGCATTACAGGCAACGGCGCCCCCTAACGCACATTGGGTAGGCAGTTCCGGCGAGCCGAGGGACCCGTCCTGCAGGCCATTGTGCGGCCCGGAGGCGAGCGTTACGATGCTCCCGGGGAGAGGTCCTGGTCTCGATTCAGCGCCGTTAGGGGCCACCGATGACCGACTTCTTCACCATGCAGCCCGGCGAGACCGCGGCTCCACTTCCGTCCGGGCCGGTCCTGTGTACCGGGACGGCGGCCATGCGGCGCATCCACCGCTTTTTCCTGTGGGCCTACGACGAAGCACCCGGCCTGGTGCGTTCCGTAAGGCCCGGCGATACCGGCCGGGCCGCGTACGTGGGTGAGGTGCTCGGGAACTTCGACAAGGTGCTCCACGTCCACCACGAGGGCGAAGACCTGCTCATGTACCCGCAAATCGCGGAGCGCGCGCCGGCCTGCGCCCTGCACGTGGGCCTGATGCTTGAACAGCATAAGCAGGTCACGCAGCGGCTTGAAGCCATCGAGCCTGTCAGGCTGCGCTGGATGCAAACGGCGGACACCGAGGCGGGCACGGAACTCGCCGGCCTCTACGAGGACCTCTCATCCGTCCTCAAGGTGCACCTCCGCCGTGAGGTCACCGAGGTGATGCCCGTAGTGGACCGGGTGATGAACCAGAAGGAGATGGAAGGGGTGGGCCAGCACGGGATTGAGCAGTTCGACAAGAAGTTCATGGTGGCCTACCTCGGCATGGTGCTTGCCACGAATCCGCCCAAGGACCGGGCGGAACTGTTCAAGGAAATCCCCCTGCCGGTCCGGCTTGCCTACCGGCTGGTCGGACGCCGCATGTACCGGCGGCAATACTCCACGCTCTTCCCTGGGCGCCCGATTCCCGCCACGCTTTGAAGACGGGCGCCACCGCGAACTCCTGCCAGTTAGGATCCGCTGGGCGGGGAACGCCACAGGAGGCGCAAGGTGCTATTCGGCGGCCTCGTCGTTCGCGGTTGTCTCGACCCAGTCGATGGCGTCGTCGGGGAAATAGTGCCCCTGGGTTTCACTTTGGCTCGCCCACCATGAATCGTCACTGGGCGGTCCGCCCGCCTGGGCAATCTCTGCCACCACCGCCGGCGGGACCACGTCGCCGTTGTTCTCGATCAGCCACTCCTTCGTGGATGGCTGCAGTTTTGCCCACCACTGTTCGATGCTCATAAAGCCACTGTGCCACGCCAGCAAACCTTTGAAAGGAGTTGCGGGATTCCCCCTGCGGCTCGCCATCGGCCGTGGCCCGGACTGCTCCTGTAGACTTTTCTAGGTCCACAGCGGCCGGTTTTCTGGGCGGGACCCAGCGTCGGGACAGGCTTCGGGCTCAGCCGGAGTGCACAGGGGGGAAAGATAACCATGCCATCTTCGAAACGACTGCTGGGCGCCCTTGGCGCCTTCATGGTTGCGGCCGCTGTTCTGCCGGCAGCCTTGCCAGCTGCTGCGGCAACCTCTGCTGTGGCGCCCGACCAGGGCGGCACAGAACGGTACCTGGTCAGCTTTTCGCCAGGCGCCGACGTCGCCAACGAAGCCCAGGGCCTGCGGTCCCAGGGCGTGGCCGTGGGAAAAACCTTCTCCGCCGCGGTGCGGGGTGCAGTTATCACAGCCACGAAGGCGCAGGCCGCTGCCCTGGCCCGTTCGCCCCGGATCGCGGCCATCGAGGTGGACGCGCCCGTTTCGCTGGATGAGACCCAACAGTCGCCGCCGTGGGGGCTGGACAGGATCGACCAACAGTCGCTCCCGCTCTCCGGCACGTTCACGCCGCCGTCCTCAGGGGCCGGCGTCAACGCCTATGTGATCGATACCGGAGTGCTGGCTGCGCACACGGATTTTAGCGGGCGGGTCGCGGCGGGCTGGACCGCCGTCGCCGACGGATTGGGCAGCGGCGACTGCAACGGACACGGCACCCACGTTGCCGGAACCATCGCCGGCAGGACGTTCGGGGTGGCGAAGGCCGCGACCATTGTTCCGGTCCGCGTCCTCGACTGCGAAGGCTCCGGCTACGATTCGGACGTCGTCGCGGGCCTTGACTGGATTGCGGCGCATCACGCCGCGGGGACACCCGCCGTCGCCAACCTCAGCCTAGGCAGCGGGGCCAACAGTGTGGTGGACGCGGCCGTCCGGGGCGTCATCAGCGACGGCGTCACAACAGTCGTGGCCGCAGGCAACACCGGGGTGGATGCCTGCACCCGGTCCCCCGCACGGGTGCCCGAGGCGCTGACTGTGGCAGCCAGCGATTCCTCGGACCGCCAGGCATGGTTCTCGAACCACGGCAGCTGCGTTGACCTCTACGCGCCCGGCGTCGGCATCCTGTCAGCTGGGCACACCTCGACGACGGCGACGGCCACCTTGAACGGGACCTCCATGGCGGCCCCGCACGTTGCCGGGGCTGCGGCCGTAGTCCTGTCCCAAAACCCCGGGCATGCGCCGGCAGGAGTTTCCGCGGAACTAACCTCAGCCGCCGTCCCGGGTGTTATCACCGGGGCGTCACCGGGCACACCTAACCGCCTGCTCAACACGGGCCGTGAGGCCTGGCTCCCTGCTCCTGTGGCGGCAGCACGGGACTTTACCGGCGACGGTCTGCCCGACCTCCTGGCCCGGGACAGCAACGGCACCCTCTGGACCTACCCCGGCACCGGCAACGGCCTCTTCGGCTGGCGCATCAAAGTCGGCGACGGCTGGAACGTCATGACCGCCATCAGCGCCGCCGGCGACCTCACCGGCGACGGCAAACCCGACCTCACCGCCCGCGACACCAACGGCACCCTCTGGACCTACCCCGGCACCGGCAACGGCCTCTTCGGCTGGCGCATCAAAGTCGGCGACGGCTGGAACGTCATGACCGCCATCAGCTAGTGCTCTGGATGTATCTAGCTACGGCGCGGGACGCGTCCCTGAGTCCGTGCTCGGCCCCCTTGTTGCAACGAAGTTCCAATCGAAGGACCCGTCAGAATGCAACGTCAGCCGAAGGAATCCGTGGGTGTCGCTGAACCGCTTCTCGATGTAGCGCGGACTACTGGTGAAGGGGCGGAGTGCAATCCCGCCCGTGGAAACCTGGAACGCCGTCATCCCGTCGTCGACGCACTTGTCCTTATTGTTCACCGGACATGACCGCTCGTAATTGTGCTGTGATCCTGACAGGGTCAGGCGGACCCGGTGCTTCCACATCACATCGATCCACGGCTTGTGGTCGCCAGCCCGCTCGTGCTCGGCCGTGGTCGACGTGAAGTAGGGCTCATGGTGCACCACCGCCAGGTGCTTCCCCGCCTCCTTCGCGGCGGCGAGGTCCCTGTCCAGCCATCTTGTCATCGCCCCGGCCCGTGCGGGGTTGTACCGCCAGTGCGCTGAGGACAGGAACGCGAAGTGCCAGTTCCCAAAGTCCTTCGAGTACGCCTCCCCGTTGCCGATGCGTCCACGCTCCATGTTGATCGCAGCCTTCTCCGGAGCCCCCGGGCACTGGCCGTTCATGAAATTGTCGAGGTCCTCGTTGCGGCCGGGTTCCCAGTCATGGTTGGGGGCCGAAACCCAGTACAACTTGGGCATCGTGCCACTCCACAGGGCAGCCCAGTAGTTCACATAGTCGTCACAGTAGGCGGTGTCGTACTGGAAGTCACCGAGACCCAGGAACCCGTCGATCTCGTTGTCCTGCACGAGCCGGGTGATCGCAGCAGCGTTCCGGCCGGACGGGCTGTCAGGGTCAATGTTCCCTGCGTCGTTCATGTCGCCGACGGCAGCGATCCGGACGTCAGGCGTGGCGGACCCGCCCTGCTCCGGGGCACCCGTGCAACCCGCGGCAGAGACCGCCAGAATGGCGGCGGCGGTCGCGGCCACACTCCGGAAGAATCTGGGACGAGTGAGCGCTGACCGCATCGGGCAACCCCTTCGGGAATCCGGACCGCAAGACGGCTTGCGAGGGACAGCAATGCGCACCGGACTTCTGATATTCCCCAAGCCCGGAGTTGCTGTCAAGGGCGCCAAATCCCATGGAACGCGTTTGGGTTAGAGGGAGGCGCCTCCGCAGATGACGTAGTTTTGGCCGGTGATGGACTTGCCGTGCGGGCCCAGGAGGAACGCGGCCAGGGCGGCCACGTCCTCCGGGCTTTTGCCCATTCATGCGCAAAGCGCGCAACCTATTTGGCGTGATTCACGCAGCCGTGCCATGATGGCGGGGAGCTTCCCGCTAAGTAGCGGGATCCTAGCCGACTAAAGAGGAGAGGAGCATCGTGGCTTCTGTATTTGTGCAGGCCGACGATTTCTCCGGCGCCGCCGAGGTTGGCTACTGCTTTGTGCGGCACGGCTTGTCCACGCAGGTCCTGCTTGCTGCGGGTACTTCAGGCCCGTACGACGGCGGCACCTCTTTTGCGGGGCCTGTCGCCGACGTGGTGGTTGCCGATACCCATTCCCGCGGACTTCTTGACTCCGCCGCGGAAGTGCTGGCCAAGGACGCCTTCTCCAGTCCCGAGGCCTCCGGCGCGCAGGTAGTGTTCAAGAAGATCGACTCGCTGTGGCGCGGGAACGTCCGGGCCGAAGTGGCTGCGCTGACAAGCCTTGGTTTCCATGCTGTTGTTGTGGGGGCACTCCCCCAGCTGCAGCGTTCCGTCGTAACCGGCCGGCCGCTGGTGGCCGGTACTCCCCTGGCGGAGACGGACCTGTGGCAGGCGGAGCTTTCGGCCCCTCCGGCCGACATTGCGTCATTGCTCCATCCAGAAAAGCCGGCATCGGTGCAGGCGCTGAATCTGGCGGCGGGCCGGTCGGGCTCGCTCGCCGAAACACTGGCCGGTCTCCTCCATTCCGCCGGGCCCTCCTTGGCTGTGGCTGACGGCGAAACCGTCCACGACCTCCAGCACGTGGTGGACGCCCTGCTGGAACTGGACTTCCAGGCCGGCGACCGCCGCATCGTGCTGGTGGGAACCGGCGGCACGGCTGATGTCCTCGCGCAGCGGCTGGCTGCACGAGTTGCGCGAAGTGCGCAAAGCGTGGCAACGGCGGACGCAACCACCGCGGAACCGCAGGAAGCCCACAGGCCGGTGCTCGCCGTCGTCGGCTCCGCATCCGGAACTGCTCAGGCGCAACTGGCGCAACTGGGAGTACGCGGCTTCACGGTGGTCCGGCTGCACCCGCTGTATGCAGGTGCCAGGGATGCGTACGCTTCCCAACTGGCCCAGGTTATAGACGATTTGAGGGCCGGCAACTGCGTAGCCATCACACTTGCTGCTGCAAGAGTGGACCCGTCCGGGTCGGCCCGCATCGTCCAGGCCCTGTCCAGGTTCGCCGCCCAGGCAGCCAAGGCAACACCCACCGACCTGATCCTCACCGGCGGCGAGACGGCCCGGGAAGTCCTGGACGCCCTCGGCCGCCACAGCCTGGTGCCGCTCGCGGCGGTACAGCACGGGGCCGTGCTGAGCCGTGCCGATGACGGGACGCTGGTTGGCACCAAGCCCGGCAGCTTCGGCGACGACCTGGCCCTCCTGCAGCTTTACGACGAAATCCGGGAGCGCCGCGGACAGTCCGCGCAGGCTCCCACCACCAACCTTCCCCCGCTGGACCAACCCTCTGGAGCAGACATGACAACCGACGCAGTGACCGAGACCGGGCAGGCCGCCCTCCCGTACGTGGCCGTGACCATGGGCGACGGGGCCGGGGTGGGGCCGGAGGTGGTGGTGGCTGCCGTACTGGATCCGCAGAGCAACGCCGAGTGCCGGCCCGTGGTGATCGGCGACGCGTTGCGCCTGCGCCAGGCCGCGGACATCCTGGGCATCGAGGCGGACATCCAGAGCATCGGGAACGTGGAGGACGCGGTGTTCACGCCGGGCCGGGTGAACGTGATTGACCTGAACCTGCTGCCGGAGGACCTGCCGTGGGGCCAGCTCTCCCCGGTTGCCGGGCACGCGGCATACGAATACATCCGGGTGGCCAGCGAGCTGGCGATGGCCGGGAAGGTGCAGGCCATCTGCACTGCGCCGCTGAACAAGGAGGCGCTGCACGCGGCCGGGCACATCTTCCCCGGGCACACCGAGCTGCTGGCGCACCTGACGGGCACGGAGGAGGTGTCCATGATGCTGTCCACGCCCAAGATCCGGGTGATCCACGTGACCACGCACATCGGGCTGGTGGACGCCATCCGCAAGATCAACCCGGACCTGGTGGAGCGCACCATCCGCCGCGGCCACGAGGCGCTGGTCCGGGCGGGCATCCCCAACCCGAAGATCGGCGTGTGCGCCATCAACCCGCATGCCGGCGAGAACGGCCTGTTTGGCCAGGGCGAGGAAGCGGAGAAGATCGAGCCGGGCGTGAAGGCCGCGCAGGCGGACGGGATCAACGCGGTGGGCCCGCTGCCGGCGGACACGCTGTTCTTCCTGGCCGGCCGCGGCGACTACGACCTGGTGGTGGCCATGTACCACGACCAGGGCCACGGGCCGGTAAAAGTGCTGGGCATCGAGGCCGGCGTGAACATCACCGTGGGCCTGCCCGTGATCCGCACATCCGTGGACCATGGCACCGCGTTCGACATCGCCGGCAAGGCAATCGCCGATTCCCGGTCGATGGTGGAGGCCCTGCACCAGGCGGCCGAGATGGCCACCCGGCCGTCCGTCGCCGTGTAACGCTGAATCTTGGGGGCCGGAACTAGCATGGATAGCGCTGCCACCGCCATGTCCACGGGAAGGAGACCGGGAATGCTCACCGCAGACGCGCGGCGCGAGGAGATCTACCACCTTGCCGTGACCACCGGTCTGGCCTCCGTGGAGGAGCTGTCCGCCCGGTTCGAGGTGACCGCGTCCACGATCCGCCGCGACTTGGCGCTGCTGAACTCACAGGGGCGTTTGGCCCGCACCTACGGCGGGGCCATGGCGATGGGCGCACATCCGGAGGCGTCGCTGCGGCAGCGCACCGGCGAGGCGTTCGAGCAGAAGCACGCCATCGCCCGCTGGGCAGCGTCCGTAATCCAGCCCGGAGAGTCCATCCTGCTCGACGCCGGCTCCACCGCGGGTGCCCTGGCCCACGAGCTGCGCGGGTTTGATCGGTTGGCGGTGACGACGCCGGGCATCAACACACTGCAGGAGCTGGCCGATTCCGAGGGCATCGTTGTGGACTGCCTCGGCGGCCGGCTCCGAGGCGTCTCGCAAAGCTTCGTGGGGCCGCTGGCCGAGGCGGCGCTGGAGCGGATGAGCTTCGACCGGGTGTTCCTGGGCGCCGACGCCGTCACCGCCGAGGACGGCATCTGCGAGGCCGACCACGCCCAGACCCGGCTTAAGGAGCTCATGGCCCGCCGGGGCCGGGAAGTCTACGTGTTGGCGGACTCCTCCAAGCTCGGGCTGCGGCCGTTCCACGCGTGGGCGCGCTTGGCGCTGCCTTGGACCCTGGTGACGGACGACGGCGCCGACCCCGGGCAGGTGCAGAAGTTCCGGGATGCGGGGGTACACGTTGAAGTGGCCAAGGTCGGCAGTTAAACCTTCCGGAACCGCAGCCGCAAAACCAGACAGCCCCTCCCCCAACCGGGGCCCGCCTCGGTAAAATGGGCCATGGTGCTCTTTCCCATCATCGGGCTCCTCATCTGGGTCGCATTCCTTTGCGGTGTCATGGTCCTCTGCGGCATCGTCTGGGCTGCGGGCAAATCCGTCTGGTGGTTCCTGGACGCCTTGACCGGCGGAAGGCGAAGGCTGTCAGCTCCGCGCCGCGGGTAGCCCCGCCGCCGCCGGTACGGCGTGCACCGTCAAAGGCTCCGGCGGCGCCGCCCGTCCGGCCCGACGCCCGGGACTCATCCGGGATCTGGCCCAAATGGACCCCTTCCCACCGGCTCTACAAGGACTATGAACTTGCCCTGTGGCAGGAGCAGTTCGACGCCCTGAACTCCCGCCAGTAGGCCCGCCCCGATATGATTTTTCGGCGCTGGCCCTGGTGAGAAGGCGTGCGCCCTGGCTGGTTCTTCCCCGACAGCATCCGGCCGGATCTTCATCAGTTACCGGCGGGAAGAGACCGCGTACCCGGCCGGATGGTTGTACGACCGGCTGGCGAACCGCTACGGCGGCGGCCAGGGATGTCGACTCAATCCAGCTGGGTGATGACTCGTGGAGGCGATCACCAGGGCTGTCGGCTCCTGCGACGTGGTGCTGGTACTGATTGGCGACGCGTGGATCTCGATCACCCATGACGAATTGCCTGAGAGCCTCGCCAAGCTCACCTACCGCTCCACGGCCGAGGCGCTGAAACATGCACGCTACCTGTACGTGGCCAAGGCGGGACCCTACCTCCGTGCGGACCCGCACCAGCAGCAGGCCCCGAGCCGCTCGGAAAGCCGGTAAGTAAGGGGTGGCGTTAACCGCACCCGGCGGCTAAGGCCGCGGTGTTAACGCCCTCCGGCCGCCCAACCCCAGCATTGCCATCGCGACGGACAGGGCCAGGCCCCCGGCTATCAGCGGAGTGTCTTCCTTGTCCGGGTGCTGGAATGACTCGCGGCTGGCACGCTCCCAGAGGATGCCCAGGATGTAGACCGAACCCAGCCAGCCCATGGCCCGTTTGAGCCCCTGCCGGGGCCTAACCATGAGTAGAACGGTGCCTGCCGCGTGGGCAGCCAGTACTGGCCAGGGTGCCGAGAGCCCGCTGCCAACAGTCCACATATCGCGCGCGACGTTCTCCGGCTTTCCGTTCATGAAGGGTGTGTCGTAAGGGATCCGGTCACGGAGGGCCCTGCGCGCTGCCAGGAGTTGCACAAGCAACTCCGCCAGCGAGACCGAAACCAAGGCTTTCATGCTTCCTCCTCCCTTCAAGATGCATGCCGCCCGTGCAGCACGGGGCCCCCAGGTCAGGGGCCAAGCCGCCTGCGCAGGAGGCAGAACTCGTTGCCCTCGGGATCGGCCAGGACGTGCCATTGCTCGTCGCCGGTCTGCCCAACGTCGGCCGGGCGGGCCCCCAGGGCCAGCAGGCGCTCCAGCTCGGCGTCCTGGTCCCGGTCCACGGGGTTGACGTCGATGTGCAGCGGCAGGCGTCCGTTCCGCGGGTTGCTGCTCGGGCTCAGGATGATGGTCGGCTGCAGGCCGCCGAACCCGGCGTCCGGCGGGCCGATTTCGATGGCGCCGTCCTCCCGGTCCAGCTCGACATAGCCGAGGACCCCGCTCCAGAACCCCGCCAGGAGTTCAGGATCGGCACAGTTGAGGACCAGTTCGCTGATACGGGAGACCATGGTCCCAGTGTACGGAAGCCCTCCCGCACCGTCAGCAACACGTGCTTGTCCAACAAACGCATCAGACGTGGATTAGGCTGGAATTTCCGGACCAACTACAAACAAGCGAGGCATAACGTGCTCCAGGACGCCGCCCGGTTCCTGTCCCAGCCGGTGGCCGCCCATCCCGGCGCTCCCCTGCGGGTCGCGGTGTACTCGCGGATCGCCGAAGCCATCCGCAACGGCCTCCTCACGCCCGGCTCCATGATCCCCACCGAAACGGAACTCGGCGCGGACATGAAGGTCAGCCGCACGGTGGTCCGCGAAGCCCTCATGCTGCTTGAGGAGGACGGGCTCATCAGGGCGAGGCGCGGCGTCGGGCGCTTCGTCTCGGACACGCTCCCCCGCATTGGCATCGAGAGCATCCAGCCGTTCGAGGACGTCCTCGGCAGCCCCGGCCAGCAGGTGGAGGTCAAACGCACCCAGGTGGTCCGCCAGGCGGCCTCAGAATTCGTCGCCCCCGGCATCGGCGTCGAGCCCGGCACCGACTGCTGGCTCTGGGAATCGGTCCTGATCCGCGACGGCGAGGCGATCGCCCACCTCCAGGAGAACGTCACAGCCCAGCCGGTCAGCTTCGGCAAGGGCGCCGCCGAGCCCCTGGAGATAGAGGACGACGGCGGCACCACCTTGCTTGCCGCGCTCAACAAACAGCTGGGCAGGATAGCGGGGCCGGGCGAGTGCCAGATCAGCCTCAGCCAGGTGGGGCCCAGCCGCGCGAAGCTGCTGGACCTCCGCCCCTCGGACCCGGTGTTGGTCCTGACGCAGTACGTGCGGAACGGCAACCGGCCCTTCTACCTGGCCAAATGCCTGGTCTCGGCCCGCGCCGGACACCTCTCGGTGATCCAGCAGTTCCAGTCCTGACCCCACCCGGGTCAATCCCGGCCGGCTGGTCCGCTCGTGGTGTCAGGCCTGGAGGCTCCGGAGCGTCTCTCTGGCACCGTGCTTGTTCAACGACGCCAGGGCCTCGGAGTAGGCGGCAACAAACCTCGCGTCATCCACCAGATCGCCGAAGACGTCGCGGTTTGAAATGAAGGACAGCGGTTCCTGGCGCTGGCGTGCCGCGGCGGCCATCACGGTGTCCTTGAGCCGGTCCACCACATCGATCGGGTTGCCTTGCTCGTCGGTCCCTTCGGCATAGCGGGCCCAACTGGCGACAATGGCGGCAGACCGCTTGATCTCTCCACCGTTCTCGAGGTTGATGCGCACCACGGGCAGGAGCCACTTCGGGATCCGGTCAGAGCTCTCGGCACAAAGGCGGGCCAGGGTGTCACGGACATATTCGTTGGAGAAGCGCTCGATAAGGGTGCGCTTGTAGCTCTCGAGGTCGATTCCCGGCACAGGGTGCAGCGTCGGTGTTGCTTCCTTGTCCATGTAGTCCAGAAGGAACTGCGCGAACAGCGGGTCCTGGGCCACCTCGTGGGCGTAGCGGTAGCCGGCGAGGTAGCCAAAGTAGCACATGCCCTGATGGCTTGCGTTGAGGAGCCGCAGCTTCATCAGCTCATAGGGCTCCACGTCGTCCACGACCTGGACACCGGCCTTTTCGAAGGGCGGCCGTCCCAGGCTGAAGTGGTCTTCGAGCACCCACTGCTCGAAGGGCTCACAAACCACGGGCCATCCGTCCTGCACACCATATTCCGCAGCAATGGCGTTCCGGTCTTCGCCGGTGGTGACGGGGGTGATGCGGTCCACCATGCTGTTGGGGAACGGTACGTTTTCCGCGACCCAGGCGCCGAGGGCGGGGTCCTTGCATGCGGCAAAGGCAGTGAACATCTTCCGCGCGACGTCGCCGTTGCCCTGGATGTTGTCGCAGGACATGATGGGGAAGGGCTCCAGTCCCCGTTCACGACGACGGCGCAGGGCTTCGGTGATGAGTCCAAAAGTGGTGCGTGGTGCGGTACCAGGCTGGAGATCGTGGACCACATCGGGGTTGTCGGCGTCGAAGTCGCCGGTGACATGGTGGAAGTTGTACCCGCCTTCGGTGACGGTCAACGAGACGATCCGCACGGCGTCGGACGCCATCTTTTCAATGACGGCCTCGGGGTCGTCGGGGGCAAAGAGGTACTCGATGATCGAACCGATGACGCGGCCTTCCCGGGTTCCGTCCGGGTTCTTCACCACGAGCGTGTAGAGGCAGTCCTGTTTGTCCATGACCTCCTTCATGCGGGCATCGCCGGGCAGGACTCCCACTCCGCAAATTGCCCAGTCGTGTGCCAGGCCGGCATTCATCAGCTGGTCCAGGTACATGGCCTGGTGGGCGCGGTGGAAGCCGCCGACGCCGAAGTGGACGATTCCGGCCGTCAGAGCCGACCGATCATAGGCCGGTTTGCCGAGGTTTGCCGGGAGTTCTGCCAGTGTTGATGCTGTAAGTAATTGCATGTGATTTTCCTTTCCGGTCCGGCTGTCAGCGGCCCGGGTAGACGATGGCTTTGAGCTGGCCGGGCTGCTTGCCGGCCTTGAGCGCTTCTTCTGATTCGGCGAGCGCGAACCAGCCGGTGACCAGGACGTCCAGGTCCACCTTTCCGTCAGCGATCAGCTGGATCGCGAGCGGCCAGGTATTCGTGTAGCGGAAGACGCCGGAGAGCCAGATCTCGCGGTTCTGGATGTAGGAGACGGGCAATTCCACGTCATCAGCACCCAAGCCGACCAGGATGACTTTGCCAGCGGGTGCGACGGCCTTAATGCCGGAACGGACCGCCACGGGTGCGCCGGAAGCGTCAATGAACGCATCGACGTCGAGCCCTTCCACCCTGTCTGTCCGCGCGTTCAGCGTGTGCGTGGCCCCGTGTTCAAGGGCGAACGCGAGCCGGTCTTCGGCGATGTCGCTGATGTAGATTTCGCTGGCGCCGAACGCCCTGGCGGCTTGGGCGGCGATGATGCCAATGGGCCCGGCGCCGGCAATCAGGACCCGGCTGCCCGGCTTGATCCCGGCGCGTTCACAGGCCCACAGGCCCACGGAGAGGGGTTCGATCAGCGCGGCGGCCTCGTCGCTGACACTGTCCGGGATGTCGTAGGCGAAGTCGGACTGAATGGTGACGTACTCGGCGAAAGCACCATCCACCGGGGGCGTTGCGTAGAACTCGATGTCCGGGCAGAGGTTGTAGCGGCCGGCTTTGCACTGCCTGCAGGTGCGGCACGGCCTTTGGGGTTCGACGGCGACGCGCCGGCCGACGCGGACAGGGTCCACAGCGCTTCCCACGGCGGCGATCCGGCCGGAAAGTTCATGGCCGAGTATCAGCGGGTGGTCCACGACGTAGTCGCCAATCCGGCCGTGCTCGTAGTAGTGGACGTCGCTGCCGCAGACGCCGACGGCGGCCACTTGCACGAGAACCTGGTCGGGCTGCAGCCGAGGCACGGGCAGGGTTTCCATGGCCATCTCGCCCTGGCGTTTCAGGACGGCGGCGCGCATGGTGGGCGGCAGGTGGCGCTGGTCGGCCGCAGGATAGTGGGTAGTTGGTGTTGTCATCGATTGTGATCCTCAGGAATGGGTGCTGACATTGCTGGCCACGTGCAGGCGGCGGTTATTTCACGGCCCCGAGGGAAAGTCCCTGCACCAGCTTGTCCTGGGCGGCAAAACCGGCGAACAGCACCGGAAGCGAGATCACGACAGCGGCGGCGCAGACCTTGGCGAGGAAGAGGCCCTGGCCTGAGACGAAGCCGGTCAGGAAGACCGGAGCGGTGCCCGCCACCACACCGGTGAGAACGCGGGCCAGAAGAAGTTCGTTCCAGCTGAAGATGAAGCAGATCAGGGCGGTGGCGGCGATGCCGGGCATGGCGACAGGAGCAATGATCTTGCGGAGGATCAGCAGGAGGTTGGCGCCGTCGATCTGGGCGGCCTCCAGCATTTCCTCCGGGACTTCGGCCAGGAAGGAGCGCATCATCCAGACCGCGATGGGCAGGTTCATGGACGTGTACATCAGGATCAGGAACCAGATGTTGTCCAAGGCACCCACGGTCCTGGCGAAGAGGTAGAGCGGCAGGATAGCGGCCACGACGGGCATCATCTTGGTGGAGAGGAAGAAGAACATCACGTCCGTCCACTTCTTCACCGGCCGGATGGACAGCGCGTAGGCGGCAGGGAAGGCCAGCAGCAGCACCAGGACGGTGGACAGGACCGAGGCGGTGGTGGAGTTGATCAGCGACGGCCACGGGCTGACCCCGGACGTTTCGCCGAAGAACTCCCGGTACGCATCCAGCGTGAGGTTCGCGGCGATCGAGGGCGGATTTGTTGCGGCGTCGGTCTCGGAGTGGAACGAGGTGAGGATCATCCACAGGACCGGGACTGCGAAGAGCAGTGCGAGCAGCCAGGCAGCGATGCCTGCGGCGGTGTTGTTGCGGGTGGGGTCCATGCGTGCCTTGCCGCGACGACGTGGGGCGCGGCCGGTGTTCAGCGCGGTGGGGCCGGGAGGTGTGCTCTGCGGTGCGGTGGGGGTGAGGGTGCTCATCGTGCTGCCTCCTTCTTGAAGAGTGAAAAGACGGTGCGGAGTGCGAAGGTGGCCACGATGATGGTGCCGATGACCACCACGACCCCGGCGGCGGATGCCAGGCCGTATTCGTTGGCGAAGTAGAACGTCTGGTAGATGGCGTAGGGCAGGTTGGCGGTGCCCAGTCCGCCGGCGGTGAGGGTGAAAACGGCGTCGAAGTTCTGCACGATGTAGATGGCTCCGAGCAGTCCGCCGAGTTCCAGGTACTGGCGCAGGTGCGGCAGGGTCAGGTGGCGGAAGATCGCCCAGGGGGTGGCGCCGTCCATCTGGGCGGCTTCCACGGTGTCCATGGGGCGGGACTGCAGGCCGGCCAACAGGATGAGCATCATGAACGGCGTCCACTGCCAGACCAGGGAGAGGATCACGGCCATCATGGGTGCCTGTGAGAGCAGGTCCAGCTGCGGTGCCGTGGCGCTGCCGAACAGGGACCAGACCCAGGTCAGGACGCCGTTGATCAGCCCGTAGGTGGGGTTGAGCAGGGCATGCTTCCAGATCAGGGCCGCTGCCACGGGAACCACCAGGAACGGGGCGATCAGCAGGGTCCGGGCAAGGCCGCGGCCGATGAACTTCTTGTCCAGCAGCAGGGCCAGTCCCAGGCCGATGAGCAGGCTGATGAGCACTACGGAGACGGTGAGGAGGATGGTGGTGAAGATGGCCTGGCGCAGGTCAGGGTCCATGAGGACGGTGGCGTAGTTCTCCAGGCCGGCGAAGGCGGTCTTGTCCGGGCTGAGGCTGTTCCAGTTCATGAACGAGATGATCAGGGTCACCACGAACGGAAGCTGGGTGACCAGGATAAGGAAGACCAGGGCCGGCAGCAGCGGTGCCCGCCGTGCCCAGGCCAGGGCGCGTTCGCGCGACTTGGCGTCTCGTGAGGGGGTGGCTGCATTGCGTCCCGGGCGGGAGATGCGCGCCGTTGCGGTAGTCATGATGTTCTCCTGCGGTTCGATTAGGGCTGCTTGTACTTGTTGCCGACTTTTTGCGCGGCTTCCTGGCCCTTGGCCAGCGCCTCGGCCACGGTGCCCTGGCCCACGATGGCGGAGCTGATGCCCTGGGAGACGTTTGTGCCCAGGGCGGCGAACTCGGGGATACCCACAAACTGGATGCCGACGGCGGGTCGTTCCTGCGCGCCGGGGTTCTTGGGATCGGCGTTCTCGATGGCGAAGCGTTCGGCTTCAAAGAACGGGGCTGCCTTCTGGAACTCGGCGTTCTCGTAGGTGGAAATGCGCTTGCCGGACGGGACCTTGGCCCAGCCGAGCTCGGAGGCGACGAGTTCCTCGTAGTCCTTTGAGCTGGCCCAGGCGATGAATTTCCCGGCGGCGTCCTGCTTCTTGGAGGCGGCCTGCATGGCCCAGGACCAGGTCCACAGCCAGCCGGAAGAGGCTGTTTCCTTCACCGGTGCCTGTGCGTAGCCGATCTTGCCCTTGACCGGGGAGTCCTCGGCTTCCAGGGCGCCGGCGGCGGACGTTGCGTCGTACCACATGGCCACGTTGCCCTGGCTCATGTTGTTCAGGCATTCGGTGAACCCGGCCTGGGCTGCACCCAATTCACCGTGCTCGCGGACCAGCTTGGTGTAGAACTCCACCGCCGCGGTGAATTCCGGGGAGTTGACCTGTGCGTTCCAGTCCTTGTCGAACCAGGTGCCGCCGAACGTGTTCACCACGGTGGTCAGCGGCGCGAAGACCTGGCCCCATCCCGGCTGACCGCGCAGGCAGATGCCTTTCATGCCCGGTTCCGCGCCGTCTACCTTCGCCGCTATGTCAGCGACGTCGTCCCAGGTCGGCTTCACCGGCATGGCAAGGCCCTTGGCCTCCAGGATGTCCTTCCGGTACATCAGGAAGGAGGACTCGCCGTAGAACGGTTCGCCGTACAGCTTGCCATCCTCACCGGTGAGGGACGCCGTGTAGGCCGGCAGGATGTCAGCCTGGTCAAACTTCGGGTCCCCGGCCACGCTGTCCAGCGGCGCCAGCCAGTTGTTGGCGGCGAAGAAGGGAATCTCGTAGTTCGACAGTGACGCGACGTCGTACTGGCCGGCCTGGCTGGAGAACTCCTGGCTGATCTTGGCCCGGACGTCGTTCTCCGGCAGCACTGTGTAGTTGACCCTGACGCCCGTTTCCCGGGTGAAGTTCGCCGCGGTCAGCCGCTGCAGGTCCTCCATCTGAGGGTTGTTCACCATCAGGACGTTGATGCTGTTCGGGTCATTCGCGTTGGATCCAGCGCCGGCACCGGCACAGGCTGAGGCAGCGAGTGCGATGCAAAGGGCACCGGCAGCCATCGAGGCCGCGCGCATCTTGGGACGCATAAGAACTCCTTTGTGCTCAAAAGTCAGGATGTATCTGTTGTTGCTCATATGAGCAACCAATTCTGCTCATCTGTTCTGTGACTCTAGTCATATATACTCGTTTGAGCAAGACGGCATTCTCAAATGATCAGATGGAGAAGAGGTGAGCACATGTCCGAGCATTCCCATGAAGAACTCTTGGCCCGCGTAAGCAGCGAGTATTACCTGGAGAACCGCTCCAAAGTAGAAATCGCGGTCAGCCACGACATTTCGCGGTTCCAGGTGGCACGGCTGCTCACCGAGGCCCGTGAGCGCGGCATTGTGGAAATCAAGGTGCACTTCCCCTCCCACGTCTCCGCCGCGGAGATCCGTCAACTGGAGTCCTGGCTGGGGATCCGTGAGGTCATCGTGGCCGATTCCACCTCCGGCGACGAGGACCAGGCCCGCGGCATCCTGGCGAAGGCTGCCGCCGCCGAGGTCTCGCGGCAGGCGCCTGCAGGCGGGACGCTGGGGATGTCATGGTCCCGGATCCTGGACGTGGCCTCGATGCTGGTCCGGGACCTTCCCCGGTGCGACATTGTCCAGCTCGCGGGGGCCCTCCCCAGTGAAGGGGAAAGCAATCCGCTTGAGCTGATCCAGCGGCTGGGGCACGCGAGCGGCGGGCTCACGTGGCCCCTGTGGTCGCCGCTGGTGGTGGAAGACCCGACGACGGCGGCTGGCCTGCGGCGCCAGCCAGAGATTGCGGGCGCCCTGGCGAAGGCGGATTCGCTCGACTTGGCCGTGGTAGCCATCGGCGCCTGGAAGAGCGGCGGCTCCACAGTCTGGGAACGGGCGGAAGCCGAGGTGAGGGAGGCCGCGGTGGAAGCCGGCGCCGTCGCCGAATGTTCGGGGCGGCTGCTCAATGCAGCAGGTTTCCCTGTCGAATCGGGGCTGGACGAACGAATCATCGCCGTCACCGTCAAGCAGTTGCAGCGGACTCCGAAGGTCATTGCCGTGTCGCATGGAACAGCACGGGCAGATGCAGTGCGGGCGGTTGCCAGGGCCGGATTCGTGACCACGCTGATTGTTGATATCCCGCTGGCGCGGGCCCTTGCTGACCTAATGGATAAGGAGAACAGCCAATGAGCATTGTGGTCGGGGTTGATTCCTCCACCCAGTCATGCAAGGTCCTCGCGGTGGAGGCGCACAGCGGAGATGTTGTGGCTGCCGGCGCGGCGGCCCACCCTGACCGGACCGCCGTCGACCCCCGAATCTGGACCTCCGCGCTGCGCGAGGCATGGCATGCCGCCGGCATCGACGGGCTGGGCGCTTCCGTTGCCGGGGTGGGCATCGGCGCCCAGCAGCATGGAATGGTGGCGCTCGACAGTACCGGCACCCCCGTCCACGATGCGCTGCTGTGGAACGACACCCGTAGCGCAGCGGACGCGGCAAGGCTGCGGGACGAGCTGGGCGCGGAGGCGTGGGTTGACGCCGTCAACCTGGTTCCGGTGGCGTCTTTCACCATTTCCAAACTCGCCTGGCTCGCGCAGAACGAGCCGGAGCTGGCGGACCGGGTTGACCAGGTTGTACTCCCCCACGACTGGCTGAACGGGACCCTGGGCGGCGAATTCACCACCGACCGCAGTGACGCGTCCGGTACCGGCTATTTCTCGCCCGTGACGGACAGTTACCGGACGGATCTGCTTGAGCGGTTCTTCGGCCGCGTTCCCCGCCTTCCGCGCATTGTTGCGTCGCATGAGCGGGCGGGAACGGTCCGGAGCGGATGGGGCATCGACGGCGCCGTCCTCGCCGCCGGTGCCGGGGACAACGCGGCGGCAGCGCTGGGGCTGGGCCTGCGCCCGGGCGAGGTGGTGGTTTCCATCGGCACGTCCGGAACCGTCTTCACCACCGCACCCTCGCCCATGCCGGACCACACCGGTGCCATCGCAGGATTCGCGGACGCCGCCGGCGGCCACCTGCCCCTGCTTGCCATGCTCAACTCCGCCCGGGTCATGGCTGCCACCGCGTCCATGCTCGGCGTCGACCTGGCACAACTGGACGCACTGGCGCTGGACGCGGAAAGCGACGCCGGCGGGCTCACGTTCCTTCCGTATCTCGACGGCGAGCGGAGCCCCAACCTTCCGCATGCCAGCGGAAGCCTGGCCGGCCTGACCAGAAGCAACATGACCGCGGAGAACCTTGCCCGCGCCTCCGTGCTGGGCGTGCTCAATTCCTTGGCTGACGGCATCGACGTCATGAAGCAGTCCGGCGGCACTCCGGACAGAGTCCTCCTCATTGGCGGCGGCTCCAGGTCGAAGTCCCTCCGCCAGGCGGCGGCGAGCATTTTCAACCTGCCCGTCGAGGTCCCGGAAAGCAGGGAGTACGTCGCACTCGGCGCAGCGAAGCAGGCTGCCTGGGCAGCCACAGGAGAACTGCCGGACTGGAAGCGCAGCATCGAAGCCTGCTACGAGCCGGAGGGCGACTGGGGCGTCGGCGTCCGGGAACGCTACGCCGAGGCGCGCAGGAACATCTACGGCGTGTGAGCGGCTACCCCGGACGTTTTCCCGGCCCCTGTATGGACAGCCAAAAGGGAGGGACGGTTGTTCACCGTCCCTCCCCTCAGATCACGCGGTGATCTGCGGAACCTCAACCCAGGATTCTTTGGCCGCCGATTCGACAATCGCGTCGTCGATCAGGGCGACCTGGTAGCCGTCGGCGAAGCTGGGGCTCACGCTGCCGCCTTCCGCGATGGCCTTGAAGAAGTCATGCGCTTCGATGATCTTCGTTTCGCCGTAGCCGATGCCGAGCGCCGGGATGGGCCAGAGGCCTTCTCCGTAGGGGTGCGCGGGCCCGGTGTAGACGGTGCGGAACCCGCGCCGGTCGGCCTGGTCGGAGGCGAAAGCCACCTGCAGTTCGTCGCGTCGTTCGTAGTTGAAGACGATGCTGCCTTCGGTTCCGTGGATTTCGAAGGTGATGTAGTTGTTCCTGCCGTGGGCGTTGCGGGTCGCTTCCACGGATCCTACGGCGCCGTTGGCGAAGCGGATCATGGTCATGACCTCGTCATCGACGTCGACCTGACCCTTGGGGCCCTCCCCGCCCCGTACGGTGCCGAGCGCGTCGGCTCCGCCGGTCTGCAGCGGCCGCTCCGGAATCCAGGTGGAGAGGACGGCATTGACGGCACTGAACTCGCCCACGAGGTAGCGGGCCATGTCGATGACGTGTGTGGCGATGTCGCCCAAGGCCCCGGACCCCGCGATCGACTTCTGGAAACGCCAGGACAGCGGGGAGTTGGGGTCCGCGCTCCAGTCCTGCAGGTAGGTGCCTCGGAAGCTGAGGATGCGGCCGATGGCGCCTTCCTCAATGTACTTCTTGGCCAGCGCTACAGCCGGGGTGCGCCGGTAGTTGAAGGCAACCATGTGGACGATGTTCTTGTCCTTGACTGCGTCATACATGGCTTTTGATTCCTCGCCCGTGCGGGCAAGGGGCTTCTCGCAGATGATGTGCTTGCCTGCCTCGGCCGCGGCGATCGCGATTTCGGCGTGGAGGTGGTTGGGCGTGGCAATGTCTACGACGTGGATGTCCGGATCGTCAATGATGCTGCGCCAGTCAGAGGTGGAGTTCTCGAAGCCAAAGCGGCGGGCCGCTTCGGCAGCCAGTTCCGGGTTGGCTTCAGCGATGACCTTGCGGACCGGCAGGGCCGGGGCGGGCCAGAAGAACATGGGCATGGCGGCATAAGCCAGGGAGTGGGCTTTGCCCATGAAGCCGCCTCCGATGAGGCCGACGTTGAGGTTCTGCATGTGGATCAGGTTCCTTTCGGAAAAGGCGGGACATGCCTGCATTGGCCGTCCCTGGTGGGTTGGATGGTCAGAGGAGTTGCTCGAGGTACTTCTTGCTGATCTCGGCCGCTTCCCGGGGATCCCCGTCGTAGCCGTCCAGTTCGACCATGAGCCAGCTGTCGTAGCCGCTCTCCCGGATTGCCGCGAGGATGTCCGGGAAGTCGAGTTCCCCCTGGCCCAGGGGCAGGAAGGAAAATGGGTCTTTCCGGAGGTCCTTGAGGTGGACGTGCCGGATCCTGTCGGGGTACTTCCGGATGACCGCGGCGGGATCTGCTCCGCCGGCTGCAAGATGGGCGGTGTCGGGGCAGAACCCGATCCGCGTGAGCGGCATGAGCTTGTCCAGCTCGTCCGGGCTCTCCACGATGGTGGTCAGGTGTGGATGGTAGCTCGCCGAGAGCCCGAAGCTTTCGGCGATGTCCGTGACGCTGTCCAGGGCGCTGCCGAGGCGGCGGTAGTCCTCTTCAGTGGTTCCGGCCGCGCGCCGTGCTCCCCCGCCAACCACGAGCCGTTCAGCTCCGAAGTTCGCGGCCAGCTCGGCAGCCCGGTGGATCCGGTGCAGCTCGTCGGGAAGGATGTCGGCGTAGATGAAGTTCGCCCCCGTGTACACGCTTGTCAGGGAGACTCCGGAGCTGCTCAGGATTTCTTTGAGCTCCTCTGGCTTCTCCGCGTATTCCGCGAGGTTGCCGTCGAACATCTCAACACCCTCGTAGCCGACGGAGGCGATGTCCTGGACGGCGTCCTTCATGGAACCGTGGGTGAGGTAAAAGAGGTCCTTGACGCTCGTCACGCCTTGGGCGTGGCCCACCACGCCGCCCCAGGTGATGGAACAGTAACCGAGTTTCATTGCTTCTGCCTTTCAGGAGCCGAAGAAGGGTTGAAGATCATGTGTGCTACTTCTTCCGGGCCATGGCGACGGCCAGGATGATGATGGCGCCACGGACAACCTGCTGCTGGCTGCTGTCGAGTCCGGCGAGGATCAGCCCGTTGTTGATCAGGCCGATCAGCAGGGCACCGAAGAGGGTGCCGATGATGGAGCCGAATCCGCCGAAGAGGCTGGTTCCACCCAGGATGACGGCGGCGATTGCGGAGAGTTCGTCTCCCGATCCCCACTGGAACCGGCCGGACTGGAGGCGGCCGGCGTAGAGCATGCCGGCGACGCTTGCCGCCATGGCCGAGATAAGGAGGACCTGGAATTTGATGCGCTTGGTGTTGATGCCGGTGAAGTCCGCTGCGTTGCGGTTGCCTCCCGTGGCCAGGACCTGGCGGCCGAACCGGGTGCGGTTCAGGACTACGGCGCCGATGGCAACAAATATGGCGCTCCAGACCACCAGCCCCGGAACGGGGCCGAAGTTGCCGGATCCGAACAGCATGTTGAAGGTATCGTTCAGGATCGGCTGGGGTGCCGAGGCTGTGATCCATTGGGCGACGCCGACCGCTATCCCCAGCATGCCGAGCGTCACCAGGAAGGACGGGATGCCGAGGAGGCTGACGAGCGCGCCATTGATGGATCCGACCACCAGTCCGACGGCGAGGCCCGCCAGGATCCCGGGGACCAGGCCAAACTGGGACAGCGCCATCGCGGTGCAGACGCTGGAGAGACCGGCCACGGATCCGACGCTCAGGTCGATCTCCGCGCATGCGATCACGTAGGTCATGCCGACGGCGATGACGGTGATGGTGGCGGTCTGCCGGAAGATGTTCAGCAGGTTGTTGGGCGACAGGAAGCCCTGGTCGCGCAGGAGGATGGCGAAGAAGATGAAGACGACGACGAAGCCGATGTAGATGACGTAGCGCCGCCAGTCGAGTTCTTTCAGGACGGTGCCGAAATTGCGGGCCGCGGTGTCCCGGGGCGCGATGGTGTTTGCCTTGCTCACTGTTCAGACTCCCTGGACTGCAAGTTGGAGATATTCCTCGTCAGCGATATCGCTGCGGGGAATGTCGCGGATGATGGAGCCGTCCTTGAGGACGAGGACGCGGTCGCTGACCGCGAGTAGTTCGGGGTACTCGGAGGAGATGACGATGACGGCTTTGCCGGCACTTGCCAGCTCGCGGATCATGTCCAGGATTTCGCTTTTGGTGCCGATGTCGACGCCGGCCGTGGGCTCATCCAGGATCAGGATGTCCGGATCGGTGCCCAGCCACTTGGCGATAACCACCTTCTGCTGGTTGCCGCCCGAGAGGAGCCGCACCGGACGGTTGGGGTGGGCCACCTTGACTGCGAACCTCTTGATCAGTGACGAGGACAATTCCTTGCCTTTGCCGCCGTCAAGGAGTGGTCCCCGCTGGATCTGTCCGAGCAGCGGCAGGAGCAGGTTGTCTTGGACGGAGTGCTCCAGGACGAGGCCTTGGGCCCTGCGGTCCTCCGGGATGAGGGCGACGCCGGCGTTGATGGCCTGCTGTGGAGAGGCAAGGTTGACCTTCTTGCCCCGCAGGAGGACGTCACCGCTGTCCACTTTGTCTATGCCGAAGAGGGCACGGGCCAGCTCGGTGCGTCCGCTTCCCATCAGCCCTGCCAGGCCGAGGATTTCGCCGGGGCGGAGCGTGAAGGAAACGTCCCGCACCCGGTTCCCGGCGTTAAGCCCGCGGACTTCCAGCAGCGGCGCGCCATCGTGGGCCACGTGGTCCCGCTCCCGGTAGGAAAGCTGGCCTTCGATCTTCTTGCCAACAATGCCTTCAACGATCTGCTCGGGAGTGACGTCCGTCAGAGGCGCGGTGAGGAGGTGGCGGCCATCGCGGAGGATGGTGATCCGGTCCGCCAGCCGGTACACCTCGTCCATGCGGTGAGAGATGTAGATGATCGAGATGCCGCGCTGCTTGAGGCGGTCGATCAGTTCGAAGAGCGCTTCGGACTCGTGCCGGGCCAGGCTGGCAGTGGGTTCGTCCATGATCAGGACCTGGGCGTTCTGGGCCAGGGCCTTGGCGATCTCGGTCAGCTGCCAGTAGGCAGTGCCGAGCCGGGAGACCTCCGCGCGGGGGTCGACGTCGACCTCCATCTCGGAGAAGACCTCCCTGGCCCGTTTCACCGCGGTGCGGTCGTCGATAAGCCCGCCCCTGCCGAGCGGTTCGGCAGCGAGGAAGATGTTCTGTGCAACGGTCAGGCTCGGTACCAGGCTGAATTCCTGGAAGACCATCCCGATCCCGGCGGCCTTGGCGTCCTGGATCGAGTTGATGGCGGCCGGCTTCCCGCCTATGAGGATCTCTCCAGCGTCTGCCTGGTAGACGCCCTGGAGGATCTTCATGAGCGTGGACTTCCCGGCGCCATTGCCGCCGGCGAGTGCGTGGACCTCGCCCTTCCGGACGTCGAAGCTGACGTCCTTCAGCACGGAAACGCCGTTGAAGCCCTTGGAGATCGAGCGCATTTCGACGACATTGTCTGCGGTGTTCATGGTTGCCCTTTCGGAGTGGCGCGGGGGCGGGGCCCCCGCGCCGTCGGGTCTTGGCTACTGCTTGTAGGAGTCCTGGATGTCCTTCGGGGCGTCCTCGTGGTAGACCTGCTTCCAGGCTTCCAGGACGTTGGAGTGGTCCACCGGGAGGGCGCTCAGCGCCACGTAGGCGGGTGCTTCCTTGCCGATGAGCGCGCCGGCAGCCAGCCGCGCCTCTGTCACACCCTGGTCGAACGGAACCTGCGCTCCGAGGCCGACGACGAGTTCGTCCTTGGCCAGTGCGATGGCGACATTCTTGCCGAGGTCCTCCGTGGCGATCTTCAGGTCCGGGCGGCCGGCGGCACGGGCGGCAGCCATGACACCCTCTGCGGGAACGTCCCAAACGGCCCAGATGCCGCCCAGGTCGGGGTACTTGCTCAGCATGGCGTTGGCGGCTGCCTGGGCGTCTCCAGCGAAGTCCGGACCGGCGATCCCCTTTTCCTCGACGATCTTGATGTCCGGGTATTCCTTGGTGATGGTTTCCTTGAAGCCGTCGTAGCGCTGCTTGGTGACGAAGAAGTCGGCCTGGTGGAAGACAAGACCGATCTTGCCCTTGCCACCAAGCGCCTTGGCCATCTGGTGCGCAGAGACGACGCCGTTGCCATAGTTGTCAGCGGAAACAACGGAGACGTAGTCCTTGCCGGCGGTCAGTCCCTGGGGGATGTTGTCCATGAAGACGAGCTTCGTTCCCGCTTCGGCGGCCTTCTTGTATGCGGAGGCGGTGGCCACGGGGTCCGTGGGGATGGAAACGATGATGTCCGGATCCTGCGTCATGACGGTCTCGATGTCCGAGACCTGCTTGTCCGGCTTGAAGTTCGCGTCGGTGGTGGCGATGACCTTGATCCCGAGCTTTTCGAATTCGCTCTTGAGCCCGTTCACCTGGGCGTTGGCCCAGTCGTTGCCGCCGTAGTGCATCACGATTGCGGCTTTGGCGTTGAGTCCCTTGACCTTCGCGATCTCTTCGGGAGTCAGGTCCGCGACGGACGCCGGGGAGGGCGTCTCGCCGTTGGGGCCCTTGCTCAGGACCTGCCCCTTGATCTTGTCAAGGGCCTGCTGGGCCTTCTCGGAAACGCCGGCGTCGGGGGCGTTTGATGTGGCCGTTGTTGAACTGCTGCAGGAAGCGACAGAAAGTGACAGGGCTGCGGCCAGGGCCACGATGGGAAGCCTGCGGATCATCATTGTTCTCCAGTGCTTTTGGGTGGATGGATGGGGTGGATGCCTGCGATGGATCAGGCGAGCGCCACTGCCAGGGCTGGGGGAACCGGCGAGAGGACGAGTCCGCCGGCTGCCGAGGCTGTGCGCAGGGCGGCGGCTTTGTCTGAAGCCCTGAGGAGCGCCTCTGCGTGCACCTTGTCGACGAAGAGGCCCAGCGAACAGGGCCCCTGATGGGCTTGGACCCACCGCACCGCTTCGCCTGCGGCTTTGGCCATTTCCCCGCCCGATTGGGCCATCGGGCCGTCAATGGTGGACACGGACTGGGGTGCGCCGGAGTTGTCCACGGAAACAACCAGGCTGGCCCAGAGGAGATTGCCATCGAAGATTCCGACGACGGCCGAGGAACCGGCGGAGACGAAGGTGCGGACAGCGGCGGCAAGATCGTTGGGCGCCGTATCCCTCAGGAGCTCTTCCAAATGTGCCCACTGTGCTTGGTCCACATGTCGAAGCCCAGTGCTGGGATCGAGCGCGAGTGCGTAGGCGATGCTGTCAGCCATCCCGCTCCTTTCCTCATTGAATGCGCTGCCTCCGTAAGCGTTTACGAGATTACCGTGAACGTTTACGGACACTATCGTAAACGTTTACGGAGAAGGGTGTCAAGGGTCACAGGAAGCGATTCTTCCGGCCCCGTTGGGGCATCGGGTCGTCGTAAGATTGAAAACGCACGGAACCCATGGGTTCGGTCCGGGAGGTGCAAGACAGGAGAAAACGTGGCAGGCATGGCGGTTCCCCGCGAGGCGAACGAGAAGCTACGGGACGCCCTGGTGCGCCGGAAGCCCACTATCAACGATGTGGCCCAGGTGGCCGGGGTCTCTTTCGGCACAGTTTCCCGGGTACTCAACGACGCACCGGACGTGAGCGCTGCAACGCGCCAGCGGGTTCTGCAGGTCATCAAGGACATCGGGTACCGCCGGAACCGGGCAGCCACCGCGCTGGTCACCAGCCGGTCGACGTCCATCGGCATCCTGTCTGACGGATCCCCCCGGTTCGGCCCGGTGGGGACACTTATGGCCCTCGAGAACGTCGCCCGCAAGAAGGGTTACGCCACAACCGTCATCAGTGTCGAGAAACCCGACGAAGAGTCCGTGCAGGCAGCCCTGGACACCCTGGACGATACCGGCGTGGGGGGAATCATTGTCATTGCCCCTCTGGTGGAGATGGCAGCCGCCGTCTGGAATGCCTCTTTCCGCGTGCCAGTGGAGATGATCGCCGCCGGAGCATCATCCACCCCAAACGTCTTCACCTACTCCGAAAACCAGGAACTCGGGGCCCGGCTGGCCACCCAGCACCTCATCGACCTTGGCCACACGGATATCGCCCACCTCGCCGGCTCCATGGACTGGTTCGACGGGCGGGTGCGCAAGCGCGGCTGGGAGGCTACGCTCCGTGACGCCGGGCTCAAGCCCGGGCTGTGCCTGAAGGGTGACTGGAGCCCCAAGTGGGCCTACGAAACCGGCCTCCGGCTCGCCCGGGAGAAAAAGGTCCCCCAGGCCATCTTCGCCGCCAGCGACCACACCGCCCTGGGGGTCATCCGCGCCTTCGCCGAAAGCGGCGTCCGTGTCCCGGAGGATGTCAGCATCGTTGGCTTCGACGACATCGAAGGGTCCGACTACTTCCTGCCGCCCCTGACCACCGTGCGCCAGGACTTCAACGCCCTGGCGCTTATGAGCGTGGAAGTGCTTCTTGGTGCGATGGAAGGACGGGACGTGGACCGTACGCCAATCGCACCCACCCTCGTTGTGCGCAACAGCGCCACCCGCGCCGGCTCACCCGCCCGCAAGGTGCCGCACCGGCGCTAGTGGAGCTCGATTACACGTATGAGGACAACTACCTCGAAACCCGCGAAAAATACCTTGTTCCTAAAGCCCCCAGGGTCTGTTTAGGTTCCCGCAAGATTCTGGAGCGTCCGCGCAAAACCGGCGTGCAGCTCCCGGACGATCACCGTTCCGTGTCCAAGTAGCTTCGCTTTGGCCACCAGTTGGGCAGTGACGTCCGGAGTTGGGTGCCCGAAAATCTCGATCGTTTCCATGGTGATGAACGGCGCAATCGGCGGAAATTTTGGCCCTGCCACTTTCAGGTGGAGCTCCAGCGACGCGATGTCCGGATGCACGTGGAGGACGCTCATAGTCGATTCGTCCGGGGTGAAATACACGGAGTACAAGATGATTCGCGGCTCGTTGGCCTCGACAAAGGCGGCGAGTTCTGCCATTGCGGGTCTAAGTTCCCCAATCCGACCGGCATGCACAGTCGACGTGTCGAGGTAAGCGATGACATTATTCATTGCCAAATGACCGCCCTTGGGATGCCCGTAGTTGCCGTTCTACGCCTCCCCACTTGCAGCGTCAATGGGGTCGGAGGCCACTTGTCCAACAAACGCAAGCTCCGGCACTCGCCAGGTCCGGGCAACGGGCCCATCTACGTGGCCAAGTGCCTCATCGCAGCCCGGGCGGGCCACCTTTCCGTAATGCAGTCGATGCATTCCTGCCAGACGCCGCGTCTAGGGTAGGCACCCCACAGCCTTGCGATCTAGGCTGAGGACCAAATGCCCCGGGAGCAAATGCATGCACGGCGGCATAACGACGGCGAGCAGGGGGGAGAACATGGGGTTTTTCAAGCGCAAGGCAAGTCCGGTTACCTCGCATCCCATCACAGGCTTTTGGCAGTGGTGGGCAGCGGAAGGCAGAACGGCATTCAGTACTGCTGCGGCAACCGGCGAGTGGGGGAATCTGCCCCACGCCATGAGCAAGCAGCTCGCAACCATTCACCCGGACCTTGCCTGGGACACCGCACAGGGGCAGGTGTCCCGCCATCTCCTCGTTGTCAGTTCCGAAGGCGATGCGGGCTTGCGCCGGATTGCAGAACAGTGGCTACGGGCGGCACCGGCTTCGGATGAAACTTGGGAGTACGCCGCGGCCCGGCAGCCGCAGGCCGGTGTCCTCGACAACGTCCTCGACATCAACGGCCGCCAGCTTCACCTCGGAGAAATCCGTTTCGAGCTAAACCCGGACCCGGACAGGGAGTGCCTGGACATCAAGGTTTTTCATCCAGCCTTTGTGGACATGCTGGACGACGAGCCCCTGCAGGTGTCCTTCCTGGTCCTCGATTGGATTCTCGGCGAGGACGGGGTGGAACGGTGGGTGGGCACCATCAATGCGATCCCCAGCGGGCAGGCCGCCACCGCGACCGCCTCGGATCTTAGGGAGGCCATCAACCACATGGCCTCCCAGGCACGGACCGATAGATGGGTTCTGCTGCAAGGGACAACCCCGGCCGGCGAAAGAATGCTAGTCAATTCCCGTAGGCCGCTGCGCTGGATCGACCACCCTCTCCTGGACCTTCATACCCAAGTACGCCTTACGTATGAAAACCAGCGGGAGGACGGGCTGCCTACACCGAAGGCCCTCGACAGACTTCGCACGATTGAGGATGCCGTCACTGCAGCCCTGGGAAGACGAGGGATTTTGGTAGCCCATGAAACAGCAGCCGGGGAGAGGCTGCTGCACTACTACTCCGACTCGGATGACCAGAATGGACGCCACGCCATCGAGACCGCTGCACGTTCCGCCGGCGCAGCCACCCAACACGTTCCCGACCCCGGTTGGACCCGGGTACGCCAATTCTCCTGACCACCGGCGCTGCCCCTTCGGACGGAACCAGAGGGGTTGACCAGCAGCCGGCACAGCGTCAGGCAGCCGACCTCATTGGGGCGAGTGCCATCGTCGTGCCTTGAAAGAACCCCAGCCTGCTATGCAGGGATTGACTCGGCGATCCGCTTGATTGCCGCGAGCGTTTTCGGGATGCCGTCCAGCGCCTGCTCAGTGCGGTCGGCGATCTGGGCGGGGGCGTCGTCGCCGAACTTCTCCTTGAACATGGCTATCCCGTCCGGCAGGAATTCCCACGACTCGGTCAGCATCGTCCGGGTATCAGCCGGAGCCATGGTGAAGCCCCAGCGGACAAACTTGCCGCCCACCAGCCAGGCGAACTCGCGGCCGCGCTCGGCGGCCACCACCTGCGAGCGCGTCTCCCACGTCCTGTGGGGCAGTTCGTTGCGCCCCGTGAACCAGGCACCAACCTGGCCGGCACTGTCCTCGTCGTCCCACCAGCACGAAGTACAGACCGGGCTCCACTCGCCGGTCCGGGTGATGTCGGCGACCAGGTCGTAGACCGTCTCGGCAGACGCCTGCACGGTAACGGACTCCTGGTACTGGCGGGTGCTGATCTGGTTCATGGGTCCATCCTTACTAAGAGTCACTTCTTATTGAGGGTCACTTCTTCTGCCGCCGGCTGCCGCCGTGCCAGTCTTCCTGCGTGCCGACTGTGCCGGCGGTGACTCCGAAGGCGGGCAGCTGCGGCTGCTCACGCAGGCTGCGCTTGAGCTCGGCGAACCCGGGAAACCGTGCCAGGCCCACCACGTGGTCCCACAGCTCGGCGGCGGACTCTTCGTCCGGCAGCCGGCTGATCACCGGCCCGAAGAAGGCCACCCCGGCGGGCGGCTCAAAATGGATGATGGGCGTGCCCACATCCTTGCCCGTCAGCCCCAACGCCTCATCCGTCTCCTGCCGGATCTCCCGGTCCCAGGACTCGTCATCCAGGGCCTCCGCCAGCGCCAGGGGCAAGCCGGCCTCGGCGAGAATCGGCTCCACAAACTCACGCGTCCCGCGCCGCTCACGCACCGCGCGCTCGTCAGGCAGGTTGTCCCTGTCCGGGGCGGCTTCGAAGATGTGCGTGCCGAATGCCTCGTACAGCCGCGCGATCGACTGGCGGCCATGCTCCCCACGGGCCTTGGCCGCCACGCGCAGAAGCCGGAGGCCGGCCGTGTGTCCGGCCTCGTACTCAGGCGGGAAATGGGCGTCGTAGTCGACCGCCGCGTTGATCTGGCGCAGCGAGATGAACCGCCAGTCCACGGTGTATCGGCGCTGCGCCTGCACCTGCCGCACCCATTTGCTGGTCATCCAGGCGAAAGGGCAGACCGGGTCGAAATAGAAGTTGATGTCGGCATCCACCCGTCCACCCTTGCACCTGTCAGTGACCCACGTCTATTCGGCACGGAAGGTGGACAGCAGCGTGACCGGCTGAAGGCCTCGAAGCTGCTCCACGTGGAACTGCATTGTGCTCCTCGTGAGACCCGGAAGCTCGGCAAAAACTGAGCTAAACCTGGGACACCGCCTGGCGTCCCGCCTATAGGATTCCCTAGTCATCCGGAGCCACGCGCTTCCGGCGAACTGAAAATTGGGGGAAATCAATGCCGGAACTCGGCCGTATCTACTGGACCCGGCAGGGGCTTCGCCTGGCGTACTCGGCGGTGATGATCTGGATCGCTGTCGCGGTGGTGACCGCGCTCAGCTCGAAGCCGGCACCGGCTGTCGGAACGGGCCCGTCCGCCGCCGCCGGGGTTCTGAGCGGCATGGTGGAGAACGTCGTCGCTGCGGTTGCGCTCCCGGGCGTGGCCGCCGTCTTTTTGGGTATTGCGGCCGCCGTCATCACCGGCCGGGACGTCCGCCGTCGGGATCCGGTGCGCCGCTTCACGCGCCAGCAGCGCCGTGAAGGGATGGCCAGGGCCGCCGGCCTGTGCGAGCTGGAAGCCGGCTTCGGGCGCCGCTGCGGACGCCCGGCCGAGCACGGCGACCACTTCTATCCGTGGTCCAAGGGCGGTTCCACGAGCCTGCAGAACTTTGTTGCGGCCTGCGCCAGGTGCAACCGCGCCAAGCGTGCCAACATCCCGTCACCGGGCCAGCAGCAACGGATGGAACGACGACGGCGGGAGTACCTGCCGCCGTCGTCCTCCGTCAGCGTGGGCGAACGCCACCCGCTCCCCTGACCGCGCGGCCGCCCATAGCCCCTACGGGTGCACCAGCACCTTCACCGCGGTGTCCTTGTGGTTGATGAGGGTGTCGAAGCCCTGCTCCACCAGGTCCTCCAGCGCGATCCGGCCGGTGATGAACGGCTTGAGGTCCACCTTGCCCTCCTGCACCATCTTGATCACGGCGGGGTGGTCCCGGACGTAGGCGATGGTGCCGCGCAGGTCGATCTCCTTGAGCACCAGCTTCTGCATATCCACCGTGGCGGGCGCGCCCCAGATGGACACGTTGACCACCACGGCACCGGGCCGGACGGCGTCGAGCATGGTGTCCAGCACCGCGTTCACGCCGGCGCATTCGAAGGCGACGTCGGCCCCCGTCCCGCCGGTCAGTTCGCGCACCCGCGCCGGGACGTCCTCCTTGCTCGGGTCCAGCACATGGTCGGCCACGCCGCTGGAAGTGGCCTTCTCCTTGCGCGCCTGGGTAAGTTCGCTGATGATCGTGGTCACCCCCATGCCCTTCAGGACGGCCGCGGTGAGCAGCCCGATCGGCCCGGACCCGCCCACCAGCGCGGTGTCGCCGGCTTTCACGCCGCTGCGCGCCACTGCGTGGTGGGCCACGGACAGCGGCTCGATCAGCGCCGCCTCGTCCAGCGGGATGTCCCCGATGGGGTGCACCCACCGCTGGTCCACCACGATCTTCTCGCTCAGCCCTCCCCCGCCGCCGGACAGCCCGATGAAGCCCATCTGCCGGCACAGGTGGTAGTTGCCGGCCTGGCACATGTCGCAGTCGCCGTCCACGAAATAGGGTTCGACGACGACGTTGTCCCCCTTCGCCAGGCCCGTGACCCCTTCGCCGACCTCTGAGACAGTCCCGGAGAATTCGTGCCCCAGGGTTACCGGGGATTCCTCGTGGGAGAGCGGGTGCGGATGGCCGGGAGGAGGGCAGAAGATAGGGCCTTCCAGGTATTCGTGCAGGTCGGTGCCGCAGATGCCGCACCACGCGACGTCGATCTTTACCGCCCCGGCGCGGAGTTCCGGCTCCGGGATGTCCTCGATGCGGATGTCCTTGCGGGCGTGGAAGCGTGCTGCCTTCATGATGCTCCTTAGCGGGTGTGGTGGCTGGGCTGCAGTTCGTACACCGGCGTCTCCAACCCCTCCATCCGGGCCTTGAGCTGCAGGGCCAGGTAGGAGGAGTAGTGCCGGCTCTGGTGCAGGTTGCCGCCGTGGATCCAGAGGTTGGGGACGTTGGTTGGTTTCCACATATTGCGCAGCTCCCCCTCCCACGGACCAGGGTCTTTAGGCGTGTCTGAGCCGTATCCCCAGCACTTGCCCACCCGGTCGGCGATTTCCGGCGAGACCAGGTCCGCCAGCCAGCCGTTCATGGACCCGTAACCGGTGGCGTAGACAATGAGGTCGGCCTCCAGTTCGGTGCCGTCGTCCATCACCACCGCGTTGCCGGTGATCTTGGAAACCTGCCCGGACTTCAGCTTCACCCGGCCGTCGATGATCAGCTGGGAGGCGCCGACGTCGATGTAGTAGCCGGAGCCGCGCCGCAGGTACTTCAGGAACAGGCCGGACCCGTCCACGCCGAAGTCCAGGTCGAACCCGGCAGCCTCCAGCTGCGAGTAGAACTCCGCGTCCCGCCGGGCCATCTCCTGGTAGACGGGCACCTGCGCCTCGGGCAGGATCCGGTACGGCAGGGACGCGAACAGCAGGTCCGCCTTTTCCGTGGTGACACCGTTCGCCAGCGCCTTCTCCGAGTACAGGTCCCCCAGGGCCAGGTCCATCAGCGATTCGCTGCGGGCAATGTGGGTGGAGGACCGCTGCACCATGGTGACGTCGGCGCCGTGCTCCCACAGGTCCGCGCAGATATCGTGCGCGGAGTTGTTGGAGCCGATCACCACCGCCTTCTTCCCGGTCCAGTCCCCGCCGCCGGGATGCTGGGAGGAGTGCCGCTGCTCCCCCAGGAAGCTCTCGGCACCGTCGAACGCGGGGATGTTCGGGTAGCCGGAGACGCCCAGGGCGAAGACCAGCTGCTTGGGCCGCAACGTCACCGGTGACCCGTTGCGGAGGACGCTGACCGTCCATTCCTGCGTGCCGTCGTCGTACTCTGCGCCCACGCACTCGGTGCCGGACCAGTAGTTCAGCTCCATGATGCGCGTGTAGTGCTCCAGCCAGTCGCCGATCTTGTCCTTTGCGGCGAAGACGGGCCAGTCGTCCGGGAACTTCAGGTAGGGCAGGTGGTCGTACCAGACGGGGTCGTGGAGGTGCAGGGACTTGTAGCGGTTGCGCCAGGAGTCGCCCGGGTTCTGGTTCTTCTCGATCACGATGGTGGGCACGCCGAGCCGCCGCAGCCGCGCGGCGAGGCCGATGCCGCCCTGCCCGCCGCCGATGATCACGCAGTAGGGCTGCTCCTCGTAGCCCAGCCGCGCCTCCTGCTCCTCCTTGAGCTCCTTCCAGGAGCGGCGGCCGCGGACGATTTCGTGGGCCACGCCCTGCTCACGGCGCGGGCCCTTCTTCTCCTCGAAGCCCTTCAGCTCCTGCATGGTGGTGAGCAGCGTCCAGCACCTGCCGTTCCGCAGCCGGAGGTGGCCGTAGCCGCGGGCGGCGCCTGTCTCGAAGGTGATCCAGGCTTCCACGGTCCCGTCGGCGGCGGTGCTGCCGGTGGCGTCCTCTGCGAGCGCCCAGTTGGCCGGCTGCACGTGGTCCAGCGTGGCCTGGAGCATGCGGCGGATGTCCGCCTTGCCTTCCAGGGTTTTCAGGTTCCAGGTGAACGCCACGAAGTCGCGCCAGTAGCTTTCGTCCTCGAACAGGTCCAGCGCGGCGTCCACGTCGCGGCGCTGCAGCGCGCCGTCCAGGCTAGCCAGCCAAGCCTCGGCGGCGGCGGTGGGTGTTTCGGTCATCTCCACTCCTTTGTGTGCGGTCCCTCAGGTGGTCCGGGCGGCCCCCTCCCGCCGATGTCCCTGCGGTATGCTGGGGCGGGCGTGAGCTGCATCACTATTGGAACGCGGCGGGGGTAACAAGCGCGTTACACGGGCGCTGCCGGCAAGGACGCCGGCGGTGAGGAGGAGACGGTGGACTACGGCCTGAGGTTCTCGGACCCGGCGAAGTACTCGCGTGCCCTGCGCCGGGCGCACGAGCTGGTCATCTCCGGTGTCCCGCGCCCGGAGATCCCCACGCCGCTGGCGGAATCGTGGCGCCGGTCCATGGCGCTAGGCATCAGCCCGGACCAGCACAGCCCGCGGCACGTGCACGATCCGTCCGAGGTGCTGCAACTGCGGCGGGAGCACCGGCTGCAGCTGGTGATGCCGGCACTGCAGGACCTGCTGGCCGACGATTCCAGTTCCGGCCGGCACCTGCTGGTGCTCACGGACGCCGGCGGCGAGATCCTGTGGCGGGTGGGCAGCCGGGAGGCGCTGCGGCGGGCGGACCGGCTGGAGTTCTCCGAAGGGGCGGACTGGTCCGAGGCGGGGATCGGCACCAACGCCATCAGCGAGGCGCTGGTCACCGGCGGGCCGGTGCAGCTGTTCTCCGCCGAACACCTGGTTCGCACCCACCACGACTGGGCCTGCACGGCGGCGCCCATCACCGACCCTTTGACGGGTGCTTTGCTCGGCGTGCTGGACGTTTCCGGGCCGCTGGACACCATCAGCGCGGACACGCTGCGGATGGTGCGGTGCGCGGTCCGGGTGGCGGAGTCGCTGCTGGGAACGTCCGACGGCGGCGCCTCCTTGGGTGCGTCTTCTTCCGTTGGTGCGTCGCGGCAGAGTGTCCGCCTTGGGGCTGCCGTTTCGTCGCTGGAGCTGCTCGGCGACCGGCCTGCCGCGGTGTTTGCCGATGGGGCGCGCGTGCCTCTGACGCTGCGCCGGGCGGAGATCCTGGCGCTGCTGGATTCACGGTCGCAAGGGTGGAGCGCCGACGAACTGGCGTACGAGCTGCACGGGGATGCGGGCACGCCGCAGGCCATCCGGACGGAGATGTTCCGGGTGCGGTCGCTGCTTGGTGGCGCGGTGGAGTCGAACCCGTACCGGCTGGCTGCAGGCTTGACCGGGTGTTCTGACTCAGGCCGGGTGCTGCGGCTGCTGCGGGAGGGCCTCGTGGCTGAGGCCCTGGAGGCGTATCCGGCTCCCCTGCTCAGCCGGTCCGGCGTCCTCGCGGTGCAGCTGCTGCGAGACCAGCTGGACCTGGCCGTTGGTTCGGCAGTGCGGGCCAGCGGGGATGCGGGGCTGCTTATGCGGTGGCTATCCACGGATATGGGGTGCGCGGACCCGGAGGGTGTGAAAGTGCTGGGACAGCTGGTGGGACGTGATGATCCCCGGTATTCGGCGTTCCGCGCTTCCTCTGCCCTCTGCGGGTGAAAACCGGCGGAACGACAGCACTCCGGTGATGTCGTCCCGCTTTTTCTGTGTCCTGGTCAGGTCACCCGCCTGTCGGCCCGACCCAGGCGCTGAAGTCGCCCCTTCTCCCTTCGCCGCGTTGATCGTCATCCTTGCCACACCGGCGACAGCGCCTATAGACGGCTCCGTCCTCGGCGTGTTCGACATGCCATTCGTGCCGGATATTCAGCTTGCACAGCAGGGCCTGGATCATGGCAGCCTCCGATCCACATCGCAGCGCTCTGTACTTCCAATCATGGCCCTGGCGCGGTCCCGGCGGAACTGGCAGTCTTGGATTTATCCAACAGGTGTGGGTACGGGCTCAACCGCCGGCGCCAGCAGCGTCTCCACCAGGTGTGGGGCGAAGTCCTCCTCCAGCGAGAGGACCACGCGGCACCGCGCGCCGTTCACCTCCGGGTACCCCGCGTACAGCCCGCGCATGTCGCACACGGTCTGCCCGCGGCCGGGCCCGTCGGAGGTGTCGACGGCGGCGCGCACCACGGGTGCCAGCGCAGGCTTAACGGCGCCAACGGCGAGCGCCGCCGCCAGGGGATCGTGCATGGCGGAGCAGGGCCGGCCGTAGATGTCCTCGTAGAACCGGAAGTAGTAGCCGAGCATCTCCCCCAGCGCCCGCGGCACCGCCCCGGCAGAAGAAAGCAACTCCTGCCGGTGTGACTCCTCCAGAACAGACGCCATGGTCACGTCCAGCGGCACCAGGGTCACGTCCCAGGCGGCGGCGAGGACCAGGGCGGCAGCCTCGGGGTCGTGCCAGATGTTCGCCTCGGCCACGGGCGTGATGTTCCCCGGCGCCAGCGCGGCCCCGCCCATCACGGTCACCGACTCCACCAGCGAGGGCAGCGCAGGCTCCAGCCGCAACGCCTCGGCAATATTGGTCAGCGGCCCGATCGCCACCACCTGCAAAGCACCGGGGTAAGAGTGGGCCAGCCGCACCAGCATCTCCGCCGCGGACTCCGCAACAACAGAAGCAGCGGAAGGAGCCAGCACAACCTCCCCCACACCGTTCTCCCCGTGTACCCACGGCGACCCGCCGCCAAAGGACCCAGCAAGCGGGTCGTGCGCCCCAACGGCCACCGGCACAGAAGCGGCCCCGGCCAACGACAGCAGGTCAAGGGTATTCCGGGCACCGACGGCGGCACTGACGTTCCCGCTCACCGTCCCAATGCCCACCACGGAAGCAAGTGGAGTGGCGAGCAGGTAGGCCAGGGCGAGGGCGTCGTCGATGCCGGTGTCGCAGTCGAGGTAAACGGGGGTAGTCACAATAGAGTCCTTCGCAACAGATAGAGGGGTTAGACCGTCTCGCCCTTGGGGGCGGCGACGAAGAGGCTGACGATGAACGCGGCGGCGGTGATGCCCACCGAGATCCAGAGCGCGGTGGCGTAGCCTGCAGAAGTACCCAAAGCGGCGAACGGCGCCACGAGTACGACGCCGAGGCTCGCCCCGATCCCGAACGACGCACCGTTGATGCCGGGCAGCGCCGCCGGGGCCTCCTTCGGCGACAACAGCACCGAGAGCCCGTTGATGGCGGTCAGGAAGAAGCCGTTGTAAAAGATGCCCAGGCAGGCAACGGCAACAAACACGGCAACAGGCGAAGTGGAAAACACCGCAGCAACCACAGCACACACCAGGCTCAGCGAAGTCCCCAGCCGCAGGGTGCGCACCCACCCGCGCCGGTCCGCCAACCACCCCGCCAAAGGCGCGGCGAAGACGCCAATCAGCGCGGCGGGGGTGAGGAACAGCAAAGCCGAGATGGAGGCGGAAAGCCCGAAGCCGCCGTCGTGATCCTGGCTCAGCAGCACCACGGTGAAGTTGATGACCGCGAAGATGCCGGCGAGGGTGAGGACGGTGGTGGCGATGACCGGCCACACCTGGCGGGAGCGCAGGTGGTGCACGCCGATGAGCGGGTGGCTGCGGCGCTTCTCGATGACCCAGAATCCCGCAAAGGACAAAACGGTGCCGGCCAGCAGGGCCAGGGCGGTGGGCGAGGTCCAGCCGGCAGCCGAACCGTCGGACACGAAGTACGTCAGGAACACCAGGAACAGCGAGAGGGAGCCGGCGCCCCACCAGTCCATGGCGCCGCGCACCCCACCAGGGCGTCCGGCGGGCACCAGGCGGAAGATGCAGAGAGCGGCGATGGCGGTGAGGACGAGGACGACGACGAAGATGGACCGGAAGCCGAGGGTCTCGGCCATGAGCCCGCCCACGTAGCCGTCCACGCCGCCGATCCCGCCGTTGATGGCGGCGATGATGCCCACGGAGGTGCCGAAGACCTTGGCCTGCAGGTTCTCGCTGAGCACGATGTAGGCGAGCGCGAACACGGCGCTGGAGACGCCCTGCAGGAACCGGCCGGTGACGAGCAGCGGCAGGGTGGGCGCGGCGATGCAGAGGATGGTGCCGGCGCCCATGATGCCCAGGACCAGCAGCAGCGCGGCACGGCGGCCGATGAAGTCGCTCCACCGGCCGATCACGGGCCCGGCGATGGCGCCGGCCAGGAAGAACATGGACTGGACGGGGGCTGCGCTGTCCGCGTTTTCGCCGAAGCCCGCGGCGATCTGCGGCAGCGCGGGGGTGACCATGCTGGCGTTCAGCTGGAAGGACAGCACGCCCAGCAGCAGGGTGGCGATCAGCAGGGCGGCGCGGCGGCCGGAGAGCCTGGTCGCGTCGCCGTCGGGAAGTACGACGGCGGCGCCTCCTTCCGCGGGAGGCGCGGCTGCGGCGGGGGTCGGGGTGTTCACATCAAACTCCTTTGTTCGAGCAAAAGGGATCGTCTTTCGCGGCGATTCAAGTTGTTATACAACCATGTATGACTCACAAGTACAACCATGCGCTACACTTTTTCGAAAGCCCGGCCGCTTCCGGCCCTCCCCCTGAGAGAGTTTTCCCATGAACACAACACGTCCTGCCGTCACCGTGGTCGGCAGCATCAACCTTGACCTGATCGCCACCGCCGAGCGGCTTCCGACCGCGGGCGAAACCATCGGCGGCGCCGTCCTGTCCGAGCAGCCCGGCGGCAAGGGCGCCAACCAGGCCGCGGCCGCCGCACGCCTGGGCGGCAGCACCCGGATGGTCGGCGCCGTCGGCAAGGACGCGTCCGGGCAGCGGATGCTGGATGCCCTGGCCGCTGCCGGCGTGGATACCTCCGACGTGGCCGTCCTGCCCGAGCCGACCGGGACGGCGCTGATCGTGGTTGACCGCGACGGCGAGAACCAGATCGTCGTGTGCCCGGGCGCGAACTCGCACCTGTCCCTGGACGTGGTGGAATTCGGTCCCGAGGAGACGGTGCTGTGCCAGCTGGAAGTTGGCCTGCCCGTGGTGCTGGAGGCGGCCCGGAAAGCGCAGGGGTTCTTTGTGCTGAACGCGGCGCCGGCCATGGACCTGCCGGCGGAGCTGCTGGAGCGGTGCGACCTGGTGATCGTCAACGAGAGCGAGTACGCCCTGATCCCGGCCCTCGCGCAGGCGAAACTGGTGGCGGTAACGTACGGCAAGGACGGCTCGGCGATGTTCGAGCACGGCCGGAAGGTGGCCGAGGCGCCGTCTGCTGCGGTTGCGGTGGCGAACACCGTGGGCGCGGGCGACGCGTTCTGCGCCGCCCTGGTCCTGGCGCTGCGGAGCGGGCTGGACTACGCGCGCGCCCTGGCGGTGGCCAATGCCGTTGGGGCCGACGCTGTGGGCGACCCCTCTTCCCAGCCGGATTTGGCACAGCTGGACCACTACGTGGAGCGGACTGCTGCCGCCTCGGGTGCTTCCTCGTGAGTTTTGCATTCCGGCGGGCGATGCCGGCGGACTTTCCGGAGGTGCGGCGGATCACCCGCGACGCCTACCTCCGGGCCGGGCACTTCGCCGCCGACCACCCGTACATGAGCGTGCTGGAGGACGTGGAACACCGCGCCGAGCATGCACAGGTGTGGGTGGCGGAGACCGCCGGGAAGGTGGCAGCCGCGGTGACGCTCACGTTCGCCGGGGAGCCCTACAGCGAGATCGCGCAGGACGGGGAGCTGGAGTTCCGGATGCTTGCCGTGGACCCGGCGCACCAGGGCGGCGGGGTGGGCCGGGCCGTAGTGCGCGAGATCGTGGAGTACGCCCGGCGGCTACCCGGCATAGAGACGATCAGCATCACCAGCGCAACGTTCATGGAGCGTGCCCACGGGCTGTATGAGGCCTTGGGCTTCCGCCGGGCGCCGGAGCGGGATTGGTACGTGCCGGGCGAGGACGTGCTGCTGTGGGTGTTCACACTCCAGCTGGTGGAGGCCAAGCCTGTCGACTCGGCCAACTGAGGTGTCGTCCGTTAGTGGCTAACCGGGCGAGGGCGGCCTGTTCAACTTCGCTTTCCCCTCCGACCGGGATGGGTTCAGCAATACGGGCCGCCAGTCCGTCCACCTCTGCCATCAGGGCGTCCGGAGGCTGATCCAGGTTGAGGGCATGGCAATAGATGGTGATGCCGGGCCGGTCGATGACATAGGACCTGATATCCGCGTCGCCTCGGGCATACACCAGATGCCCCTCGGAGAGTCCAAACCTTATGCAGTACGCCAGCATCTGGTAGACGTCTGCATTTGGATAGCGACCCAGCTTCTCTGCTTTGTACTTGGCATCGATGGCCGCCCGGACAATGCCGTTGGAGCGCAACAAGATGTCAGGTTTGATGGTGAGCTCGCCTCCTCGGTCCAGATATGAGGAAGACTGCAGTTCAACACTTGTTCCTTGCCGTGAGAGGCTGGCTCGCAGCGCTTCTGATACAAAGTCTTCGAAGATCCGCCAAGTGTCAAAGAGAAAGCCGGAAGCGGCGTAGTCTCCTTGGCGATGCTCAAGGGAGCAGTTTCGAAGGATTAGCTTCGACAGGCCTACCGCACCTTCGTACCTGACATTCAAGCGGTCAAAGCGAACGCTGGGCAGCGAGCGTCCGGCGCCTATGGGCGTTACCCCTTCAAATTGCTGCGTCAGTTTCTTAATGGCCAGCCGGTTAGAGGAGCTCAGGGATGGAAGAGCCAGAAGTCTCAGAGACGCCGACAATAACAGCTGATTCTCTGCCGTATCAACTGTGTACTCGTCAAAAATCACCTGTGCGGGTAGCGCAAGGCCCGCACGACGGCCGAGCTGTGCCGGAATGTCCAAGCGACCCCGGATCACCGGCAGGGCATCACCGAACGTCTCGTAAGCCTGGTGCTTCCCCCGGGACATGGCGATCCCTACTTGGCGAATGAAGGAGCGGGCAATCGCATCGAGAACAGTTACGTCGCTCCCAATGGTGACGTGCTCGTCCCGCCAGAATTTTTGATCGCTTGAGAAGCCGATCATGAAAAATAGCCGGGCAACAGGAATCTTGGGAGCAATTGCAACCTGCCATCCGTCGACATGGATGACGCCTACCTTGCTTACATCGGAAACGGACCAGTCGCCACCGCCAAGAGGAAGAAAATTGGCCAGACCCAGCCTGGAGATTGCGGCTGCGACACTGTCGGGAACCGATACGGCGACCTCATTGCGGCCCTCCCTGAGATTAAGGCGCTTCATGCGCTATTCCGCCCGAACCTCAGCGGATAGCCCCACGTCTTTCACGCGTTGCCGTAAGGCTTCGAGCCCGTACCTTTTTTCGATATCCACTCCTTCGCCAAAATGGTACTCAGCCAGTAATGGCAGGATGTCGTATTCCCAAATCTCCTCAAGTCTGCCGGGGTCAAATTCTGAAGGCTCTGGCATCAGATAACTTGGTCCGACCTTGAAATCGGAGTCACCGATGAGTTGGTTGAGTGCGTGCAGAAGTATTGCCGGTTCAGCGTTCAGCTCGTGGTGTCGAAGCCATCTGTCCAACACATGTCGCACAGGGTCCTTGTCCGGATGCATTTCCACAAACGAAAACCTGCGGCGCATTGCCGAATCCAGCAACGCGATTGACCGGTCAGAGGTGTTCATCGTCCCGATGATAAAGAGGTTAGAGGGGAGCCGGAAGAAGTCGTCGTCGTCACGGCTGTACTGAAGCTTAATTGGACGATCTCGATACTCGAGAAGGAAATACAGCTCACCAAAAATCTTGGCCAGATTACCCCTATTTATTTCATCGATCACTAGGACGTAGTTGAATTCCGGGTTCCGGACCGCTTGCTCCACGATACGCCGCAAGGGACCGTCCTTAAGCTCGTATGTCAGAGCACCAGAATCGGTTGTTACGGGCCTATAGCCCTGAAAGAAGTCCTCATATGAGTAACTCGGGTGGAACTGAACAAGCTCTGTGTACTTTGCGTCGCCAGCGATGTGCTCGGCAAGGGCCAGGGCCACGTAGGTCTTGCCCGTTCCTGGGGGTCCGTAGAGGATGACCTGGCGACGGCGTTCAATGAGATTCAGCTGCTTCTGAAGCCAGCCGTCTGCCATATGAAGTCGCGAGGAAATGTCCGAAGTTGCCTTCGGAAACTTGCGGCCACCTAGCGGGGCAGTTATTGGTGGAAGTGAATCTTCGAGTGGTCCTTCGCCGGAGGCGAGACCGCGCCACTTGGGAAGAAAGGTGTCACTGTAGAAATCTATCGGGCCTGATTCCGCTTGTTGCAGCACCAGCACGATTCTGAAAAGATCTTCGTCGATGTCGCCCGTGGACTCCCCGATTTCCCCAAGGAACCTGTCGCGCACCGCGGCCTTGTCCGCATCCGGGACTATTGACGTGAAGTAGTCGGGCCGACCTACATAGAGAAGCGAATTCCGTTGAGTTGGATAAGTGTTCCCAGGAACCGATGCGGTGAACTTCTTCCAAGACTGGGGATCCTCCAAGACGTTTTCCTGGTCTTTGGGATCTATGCCAAACCATGCATCCAAGAGATGGACATGGATGCTGATCGCAGGATGTGCCTGACCAACCATCCACATACCGGGGTGATAGACGCCGTCTTTCAGCGCCTCACGGATTTCCTTGGGAATTTCCACAGGATGCTTCATCGAAGCGAGTATTTTGTCGACGCGAGCAAGCTTCGAGCGTTCTCCCATCGCACTTTTATGGAACGGAAGCAATTGCCATGTCGTCAGTTCGGCTAAAAGCAGCTTCCCATCGTCATCGAGTCCACCAAGTTGCCTGTTCAACTTACTTAGAAAGTCAGTGCCTTCGACATTAGTTGCACTGACAAAGTGAGCGAGAAGCGCGTCAACGTTCGACCTGTTCCAGACAGAGCGTCCCGGTGAAAAGACTGAACCTAATTGAGCGAGGCCTCGCTCGCGGAACAGCTGAGCGGCAGTTCTCACACGCTCTTCGCTGGCATGGCGAGCGACAATTGTAGAACGCAATAATTCAGCCTTCTTCTGCCTGTTCTGCTTGCTCCATTCGTTGTAGCGGGAGCGAGCCTCGAGGGCGAGTGATTCATCGTCAGGGAATTCTGCCAGGGCTGATCTGCCCGCCTCGGTGATCTTCCACAACCCATCGCTTTCCGGGTTCTTCCACAACCATCCGGCCTTCTTGAGATCTTCAGAAGCCCATGAGAGGTTCGCCGTACCTCGGATGCCCCCGCTCGGGAGCGCCTCGAGTTCATGTTCTGTCCATGGCACACGTTCTGCGGCAAGCGCCATGATCCCCTGATCCCCCGGCCTGTTATAGAGTCCTTCAGGGTGCTCGTTCAAGAGCTGCAGGATAAGTCGCGATCGCGGGATGTTGCCACTGGTGGATGCCATGTTCAGTCCTGTTTCTAGATGCGATGTCAAACCGAGTGTGCATTATGGGAGCGTTTAAGTGCGGCATCCAGCCGCGCTTTCGTGGTGCTGTGTCGGTGATCAGTCCTGCCTAGCGGCGCTTTTCAGCTCACAATCGCAATCTATTTCGGCAGCGTTCCCGAAGCACGCTCAGGGCGGTTCCGTCAGCCAAAGTTGCCGCAATAAGGTAAAAATCCAAAAATGTCCAGATCGCGGCTTTTCAAGTACGACGTGTCCTCATCATCTAGCTTCCAGCCTTTGCCCTAAGACCAGCGAATATCCACTGAGCCGGGCGTGAAGGCCACGCAGGCGGACGGGATCAACGCGGTGGGCCCGCTGCCAGCGGACACGCTGTTCTTCCTGGCCGGCCGGGGCGATTACGACCTGGTGGTGGCCATGTACCACGACCAGGGCACGGCCCGGTGAAGGTGCTGGGCATCGAGGCCGGCGTGAACATCACCGTTGGCCGGCCGGTGGTCCGCACGTCCGTGGACCATGGCACCGCGTTCGACATCGCCGGCAAGGCGATCGCCGATTCGCGGTCCATGGTGGAGGCGCTGCACCAGGCGGCGGAGATGGCCACCCGGCCGTCCGTCGCCGTGTAGCGCTGTTTCTTTGCGGGCCGGAACTAGCATGGGTAGCACTGCCACCGCCGTGCCCAAGGGAAGGAGACCTGGAATCCTCACCGCAAAAATGTAGTGATGGCAAGGACTCGACGCGCTCCTCGCGTAGCCTAGGGGCCAAGAACGATTGGGGGGTAGTAATGAGTTTGAGTCCAGCCTTCGGCATCATGGGCATCCTATACGCGGTCTTCATGATCACAGTAGCCGTCCTAGCGGTGTACGCCCTAGTCCTTGCCATCATCTTCCTGCGGCTGCGCATTGCGGAGCTGAAGTGCGCTGCTGGGCACGAGGTGCGTTCGAGGTGACGAAGCAGAACAGCCAGTGACCCCAGCCAGGCGGCGACCTGCCCCGGATGTCGAATGGGTGCTGATGTACCGCAAAGGTATCCCGACCCCGAAGATCGCAGCGCTCGCCGGCGTTGCCGAGACGACGGTTAGGTACCACATAGCCATCGCTGCCAAGCAGGATCCGAGCCTGCGGGATACCCATAAAGTAGCCCTTCCGGCACCCGATCCCCGAACCACCGAGGCCGGCCAGCGGAACGTCGAAGACCTCCTGGCGTTCTATGAAGTGGAAGGCCGCCTTCCCGTCCACGGCCGGTCCACCCGCGAGTCAGCGCTGGCGGGGTGGCTGACACGTCGCCGCGAGCAGGCAGCCGCCGGCACCCTCTGCCCCGCCTATGGCGAGGCGTTGGACACCATCCCTGGCTGGCGGGACTACCCTAGCAAACGCGACGCCGACGCAGCCCGCTGGAAGCGGCGCCTAAACGAAGTGGCCGACTACTTGGCCGCCGGCAACGACTGGCCACGACACAACAAGACCGACGACCGCGAAGAACGCCTTCTGGGGGTCTGGCTGCACACCCAGCGCATCGACTACCGCGCCGGGAAGCTAGCGGCAGCTAAAGAAGTCGAACTCAACACAGTCATCCCGGGCTGGCGGCAGGGTCGACCGCGCGGGGGCGGGCACAGTCGATTAAGAAACCAGCAATCACCAGGAACGGGGGATCAGTGAGCATCGAGCATATTTCTTCACCGTCTTCAGCCCCGATCCAAGCGAACCCCAGCGCGCGATCCTGAACGTCAGGCGTCGCAGTGTGCCCGATTGGCTACTCCTGATCGCCGGTCTCCGGGCCATCTTCGAGCTCGCCGACAGCAATCCGCTCGGCGGTGCGCCGGTACGCCTGCTCAATGTAGTCCTCGACGTCCTGGCGGCCGATGCGCCAGAGGCCCCTCCCACCGACCTGAAAAGCCCGCAACTCCCCTGTCCTGATGAGGCCCTGAACAAGATTCTGCTTCACGTTCAACTCATCTGCGACTTGCGCCATAGTCAGGAAACGGGGCTGGTTTGGTTCAGCAATCACCGGCCCATCCTACTCGGGGGTTCGTGGCCGGTGTTGGAACAAAGCGCGTCACCCCCCGGTTGACGGGCAAGATAACCGCGGCCGCCTTTTTGGAAAAGTGAAGCCGTGATTTGGCCGGTGACAGCCTGAATTTTGACGCCCTGCAGCGGCGCTTGCTGGCTCCAAGGGCGGGACTGCTGGCCCTTGTCCGGCAACAGCCGGCGCAGATCCCCGCCCCGGTAGCGTAGCCCGGCCCCGCCGGATCAGTCCTTCGACCCTGGCGTGGTTGAACCCGGGGTGGGCCTCGTCAATGACCAGGTGGAGCCGTTCCTCGAAGGCCATGCCAAGCACGAGCGTCTCGTCCTGGGCCTGGAGCGCCTCCAGCATCGGGGCTGCACCCATCTCACGGAGCTTGCGCTTGGTTTCGGTATCGATCCCGCTCACTTGGCACCACCTGCGTAGTATTCGGCGCCGCGTACGTAGCCGCCGTGTTCAGCCGGTTCATCCCGGGCAGTCTGAGACCGGCGGCTTTGTCCTGCTCTGTGGCCAGGATCGGCTGCAGATGCGCATACCGCGGGGACCGCACGCGGCCTGTCAACGCAAGCCGGCAGGCCGCTTCGACCCGTTCGGCGGAGTAGCCCAGGGAAAGCCGCAACACGGCCAGTACCGCGTCCAGGCCCTGCTCATGCACCGGGACGGACTCCAAGCTCCGGTTGACTACGGTCACCGCCCCCGGGCCGATCCATCCGGCCCGCTCCCGCACCCGGGGCGGGTCCCACTGCCGGTACTTCTCGCCGGCGGGCAGGTCGGCATCGTGATGCGGTACTTGTTGGCCGCGCCCTCGGGCAGCAGCAGGTGGCTGGTCAGCCGTTCGGTGCCCCAGTAGGCATGGATCACCCGATCGGTGATCCGCAGATCCACCGTGATGCCGATAAATGAGCAAAGGGCACCGAGTAGTAGTTCCTCTCCCAGACCACATGCCCGCTCCGGCCCACCCGGCGCCCGTAGACCCACCTGCTGATGTCGTAGGACGCCGCCGGCAACCGCGTCAGCAGCGGCTGCTCCTCGGTTGCGAACACGCTGGCCCGGGACCCGGGCCGCTTTGCGGCCGCGCTGCAGGCGCAGTACGCACGGCGGGCCGGCCCAATCAGGCTGACCGTGGAAGAGCTCGATTTCGAGCACTTCCCGGTCAAGAACGGGTATCCGGGGATTCCGGTGAAGGCGTGGATCCGGTTCCCGAACTGCGCTGAGCTGGTGGACGGTGAAGTGTTCGCCTGGACAGCGAAGGCAGCCGAAGTGACGTGGAAGGACGGGCCCGTCACGTACCGGACCTGGGTGTGGAGTTCGGCGGTCACCCGCCGGGAAGAAATGATGAACAGAAATTTGGGAGAGCGGACCAACCGTGACAGCAACAGTATGTGAAACAACCATCGACGCCCCCGTGGATGTCCGCTTCACCGCGGCCGGCACTCCCCTCACCGTCCGCTACGACGGGCGGACATGGGCGGTAGCAGCCGAGCGCTGCACTGGTTCACCAGGGACTCCTGGTGGGAGACCCAGCGAACCGTGCCGGTCGGCGTGGGGAACGTCGTGGACATCGAGCACTGGCGGCGCCAGGTCCGTCTCGGCGGCTCCGGCTCGCAGTTGCGGACCTTTGAACTGCGCCGGGAACCCCTCTCGGAGCAGTGGTTATTGGAGGCCATCGCTGACATCTGAGCCAGGCTGTGCGTAGCGTAGGGCCATGGACCACGTAGCCGGGTTACCGGCTGGGCTTGCGCCGCCGGTAAAAGTCGCGCTGGCCCGCGCCATCGCCAACATGCCTCGCGGTGACGCATCCCACGGGACTCTCCTGTTTGAACCCAAGTGGGATGGGTATAGATGTGTTGCAGTCAGGGATGACCATGGCGCCACACTGTGGTCCCGGCAAGGGAAGGAACTGACGGGGTACTTCCCTGAGATCTTGGAGGCCTTGGCGGGGCAGGTTCCGCCCGGTTGTGTCCTCGATGGTGAGGCCGTCGTTTGGTCCGGTGACAGGCTCGATTTTGACGCCCTGCAGCGACGCCTGGTCGCTTCAAAGGCCGGCCTGCCCGCCCTGATCCGGGAACAGCCAGCATCGTTCGTTGCCTTCGACCTCTTAGCTGTCGCCGGGCACGACATCAGGGACACTCCGCTGAAGCAGCGCCGAGAGTTGCTGGAACAACTTGCCGCAGGCTGGATGCCGCCGCTGAACCTCTCCCCCCATCACCCAGAACCGCGCTCAGGCACTCACATGGTTCGAAGAACTGCACCACGCGGGCCTGGAAGGGCTCGTGGTCAAAGGTGCCGGACAGAGCTACCAGGGAGGCGTTAGGCAGTGGTTAGTTAACTGCACTTAGGTCAGCGCGCCGTCCGCATTTTCGGCTTCCGTGGTTGTAAGCCTGAGGGCAGGGGGTATCTCAGCTGCGACCATCAAGGGTGATGCCGGATGTCAGAGCAATCCTCCTCAGATTTCGATACCCGGCGCGGTCTCCGCGATGGGTCGATTGAGCTGGCCCGAGTTGGCTGGGTCGGGCGTGGCCCTGGGCCCCATGAGCCGTATGTCCTGCGGGATCCCGACGGTGAGATCGTGGCCGAGGTCAGCAATTGGATGCGGGATCTCGCCGTTGCTGATTTGAGCCCGCGAACGATGCGCTCGTACTGCTACGCGGCCTTGATGTGGTTTCGCGTGCTGTGGACGCTGGGAGTTTCATGGGATCGCGCCACAGAGGCTGAAACGGCGACACTGGTGGGCTGGCTCCTGGTCGCTCCCAACCCGCAGCGCAGGCGGTCCTCGGGATTGTCAGGTGGGGTGAATATCAAAACCGGTAAGCCGGACCTTAAGGCCGGGTACGGGGCGGCCACCGTCAATCTGACGCTGGCTGCCGTGCGGAACTTCTATGAGTTTGAAGCCCGCTGGTATCGCGGACCTGTTGTGAATCCTGTTCCAGCGACTTCCCACCGGCGGCGGGCCCTGGCGCACCGCAGCCCGCTGAAGATGAACCAGCGATTTCGGCGCGCACCTTACCGTCGCCGTTCTGGCCAAGGCATGCCGCGGTCGATTCCGGACGGGCAGTGGGTGGAGCTTTTCGCGTCCATGGCCTGTGACCGGGATCGGGCATTGTTGGAGTGCTTTGTTTCTTCGGGCGCGCGGGCTGAGGAGCTTCTGGGCGCCCAGGTCAGTGATGTCGATTGGGCGAATCAGCGATTGTCGGTGATTTCGAAGGGAAGCCGGGAGCGGCGGTGGGTGCCGCTCTCACCTGAGGCCATGTCGTGGCTGGGGCGGTATCTGGCAGCATTTCCCGCCTCCCCCGGCGCTCCATTATGGCGGACGCTTCGTGGCCCTGAGAGGCCCTTGAGCTACGCGGCCGCACGTCGCCTCGTACAGCGCGCCAATTCCGCCGCGAACACGAATTGGACGTTGCACGACCTCCGGCACACGGCTGCAGTGCGGATGGTGAACAGTGGGGTGCTCACCCTGCCCGAGGTACAGGTTGTCCTTGGCCACGCGGACCTGCACACGACCAGCCGCTACACGGTGCCCAGGGCGGAAGAAGTGATCATCAAGATGCAGGAGTTCCATTCCCGGATCCAGCAGCCGCCGCACGGCTACAGTCCGGGCTACGCGGCCGAAGACATCCAGGCCGTTTTCGGCCATGCCGCAGGAGGCGGTGATGTCTAGGGCGACCATCTCCACGACCGGAATTTATAGCCGCCGGGAGATCCCCGCGGCCGACGCGTCGGTGGTTCGTGCCCGGTCGCACCAGATTGGTGGCAGCAGCGCCCTGGTTACCCCGGCCGCGGCGCCCCGAAACCTGCCCACACCGTTGGGGGACCTCAGCCGGGCCTCCAGCGCCGACCTGCAGGCGGCGGCCTGCACACTGCTTCCCCGCTCGGGGCTGCAGCTTGAGAAGCGGCGCCGGTGCATCCGGAAGGTGACAGAGCACCTGTCCACGTTTGATGGCCTGACGTGGCAGGATCGGTGGGACGCCAGCGGGTATGACACATCCGAGGAACGGCTGGCGTCGCTGAACCCGCCCGCGTCCACAAAGAGCTGGACGATGACGAGCGGGCTGACGTGGCTGGTGGGAATGCGCGTGATCGTCCCGTCCGTGCTTACGCTGCGCCGTGACGTGGTTTGTGATTTCGCCATGATCTTCCGCGAATGCCAGAAGGACCCGCTGCTGGAAGAGGTCGTCGACCGCATCCGCAGTGCCACGAATCCCGATCTTCAAAAGCACCGCGCGCTCACCGAGCTCTCCTATCTCCTGGCCAGCCAGGGTATTCCCGTTTCGGACCTCACTCCGGGGGCGTTGATCCACTTCGACCACGAACTGCGGAAAGTCGGCCGGGGCAAGGAAACTTACGAGCGGCAGATCGGTGCCCTCATCTGGGAAGTCCTGCACAGCATGGGAAGGTTCCCGGAAGGGACACCGGCAACGATCCGGATGGCACGGCAGGGCGGTCCGCGCAGCGTGGAAGAGTTCGTCGATCGATACGGTGTCAAGGACGCCGGAATGCGTCAGTTGCTCATCGACTACATCAACCAGCGCGCCGCGCTGGGCATGGACCATTCCAGTCTCCGGGGGCTCACCGCGCATCTGGTCCGGAACTTCTGGTGCGTCATCGAGCGCATTAACCCCGGACAGCATGACCTGGACCTGACTGAGGAAACCTATGAGGCGTGGCGGCAGGACGTCGACACCATCACCACCCCTGAGGGGCCAAAGCCCCGGCAGGGCATCTGGGACCTTCTCATCGCTGTCCGCGCCCTTTATCTGGATCTGCAGACCTGGGCGATGGAAGACCCGGCGCGCTGGGGGCCGTGGGCCACCCGGTGCCCCATCCCTCCGATCGCCAGCCGCGGCTACAGTGCCGGCCGGCGCCGGCAGGCCGAGCGGATCGCGGACCGCACCCGGGCACGCCAGCCCCTCCTGGACCACCTCCTCCGCCATGTCGGGGCGGAGAAGGAACGCCTTGGGTCCTTTCGGGCAGCAGCCACTGACTCACAGGGCGATGCCGGTTTCGACTTCAACGGCGTCCATTACACACATATCCGCCGCACCACCGGACCGAGGGCACCGCTGAAGGGTCCGCGGGCCCGGCGAGGTGTCGAGTTTGAAGAGCCTCCCGAGCCGGAGCGGCAACTGCGGGTGCGCGGGCCGGCCGGGGAGACCATCAACATCAGTGCCGAAGAGGACCGGGCGTTCTGGACCTGGGCGGCCGTCGAAGTGCTCCGTCTCACCGGAATACGGCATGAAGAACTCCTGGAGCTCAGCCACCTCTCCGTCAGGCAGTACCGGCGGCCCAACGGTGAGGTCGTCGGCCTTCTGGTCGTCGCCCCATCAAAATCGGACCGGGAGAGGGTGATCCCGATGTCCCCGGAGCTGTTGCACGTCATCGCGGAGCTTATCCGGCGGCACACGACCAATCTCGGACTCATCCCCTTGGTCCGACGATGGGACCCTCACGAGCGCGAGCACGGCGAGCCGCTCCCGCACCTTTTCCAGTACACGGCCGGACCGCTGCGCGGGGTGTTCAGCACCTCCCGGATCGCCAAGCTCCTCCACATGGCTTGCGCCGCCGCCGCGAAGGACCGCCCTGAATTTGAAGGACTCAGCTTCACTCCGCACGATTTCAGGCGCATCTTCGCGACCGACCTCGTCAACAATGGCCTGCCGATTCATATCGGCGCGGCATTACTAGGGCATGCGAATCTTCAGACCACCAGGGGCTACGTGGCAGTGTTCGACGAGGACGTTGTCCGCCACTACCAAATGCATATGGCCAGCCGCAGGGCGCTGCGGCCAGAGCACGAGTATGCGCAGGTGACCGTTCAGGAATGGGAGGAGTTCGAGGAACACTTCGATAAACGAAAAGTCGAACTCGGTGCCTGCGGCAGGCCCTACGGGACCCCCTGCGCGCATGAGCACGCTTGCGTCCGGTGCCCTATGCTGCATGTGGAACCGCGGATGATCCTCCGGCTGGACGAACTCGAATCCGATCTGATCGCACGGAGGGAGCGGGCCGAGAACGAAGGCTGGAAAGGGGAAGTTGACGGGATCGAACTTACCCTGGGGCACCTGCGCGACAAACGGGCCCGTGCCATGCGGTTGCAGCATTAGCCGGCCCCGTGGCGCCGCAATCGTTGCCCGAATGCTCCGCGTGAAGCCTCAAATCCCGTTCTAGAGAAGTGTACGATTTGATGCCTTGCCAGCCGGACGAATGCTCGACTAGATCGTTGAAGAATTTCGAAGGTCATCGAAGCCGTTTCCGTAGTGCGCGGCGACTTCTCGGTGCGCCACCAGATCCTTCAACTCTACGGACACGGCTATACTTTCTAGTTCTCCATCTGGTGACCGCTTCACGTCTTCAAAAATGATCCGCTGAGCGTGCCCGACCTCTACTTTGTTCATGATGCAATTCTTATATCGTTCCGGCCTAGGGCCCGGGCCAGGCCTTGGTTGTAGCTATACGATGGAAGCCCGATCAATCTCCCAGTAACGGAGACCGGTGTCCTCAAAGCGTGACTCCAACGCCTCAACTCCGTCGGCAACTTTGAGATCGCGTTCTGCTTTCGTAATGGGTAGCAGCCAAAGGAACTCCACGTGACGGTCGCCGACGTGCGCGATCTCCAAGTCAGGGCCGAACGGATATGGCAAGGACACCAAGAAGTGATCACATTGGGAGCCCGCCATCCAGGGTTCCCCCAACGGGAGGGTATGCCCTAGGCCCAGCTTGCCCTCTCGGTGGTAGAAAACAGTCATCGCGAGCAGTTCGACGGCTCGAATGTCTTCAATAGCCGTGCAGAGTATGAATTCAGTCCCAACGTTCTCTGCTTCGGTTGCAGCCCAACCACCAACAGAAACGTAGGTCCAGAGTCCTTTGGGATTTGATGGGGCTACTCTAAACACACGGAAGTGTGGGTTTTGCTCCAGGATCGGGCCTGAAGTCCAGGTGAAGGCCTGAATTTCGTGCCCATCGAAGAAGTTCCGCACATGCTGCTCGAGCGCTCCGCAGACGTCGTCACAAGGAGGGAAGTCAGCCACGGCTACACACCCACCCAGCAGTAAAGAATTTTGCCGTCCGGCCGATCAATCACGGCCGCGGCTTTCTTATCAGTCCCAGAGGAGAAATAGTCAGAGTGCCCCATGAGGGACATTCTCCATGACCAGCAAAGGCTTCGCTAAATGGAGCTACACAAGGGCGGTAAGCCCGACGATGTCGAAGACCGAACGATCTTCCAGAGTGCACTTGACGAATATAGAAGCATCCGAGCTGGCCAGCAGCAGTTCGGAATCTCGTTCCCAATGGCTCTAATTCTGCCGCAGCTCGCCGAAAGGCACTGACGATTTAAGGAACCCTCATGACATGGATACCGCAAAGTTCCGACGATAGGCCCGCATAACCCTTGGGATTCGAGACGCAGAGGTTATGCAACACCCGCACGTATGTAAGGCTGATCAAATGCAGCTTCAGCCGACTCCTGACCAGGCCATGGCGTTGTTAGCCTCCGGTCTGTTAGACGTCGAGGCCTTTCCTGACATTGCGGCCCAGTGGCTGGCACATGGCATGGATTCGGAGAACCTTCGCATGCTTGCCGGCGCCAATCACGAGGATCCTTACGACATCCGTGACTTATGGGCAGCAACCCTAAAAGACCTCGAGCTCCAGCCCGTACCACTTGAAAACCGATGGCAATTGATCTGGGCATACGAACTAGCCACGTGGAAAGTTGGCGAGCGAACCAAGGGGCAAGTCCTCCGTGACGCCGTTAGGTACCTTCAAGAAGTCGAATATGAAGACAGGGACGCCGAGGAAGCCTGGCACCTTTGGTATCTGTGGGACGAGCTCGGCAGCACCTACGACCCGCCTAGGACCGACGCTGAGATTTGGGCCGATGTGGACAGCTACCTCAAAAGCTTCGATTGACCTATTGCTCAACCGCCGTGACTCAAAACCCTAGGGATTCGAGGCGCTGAGGTTACGAGACACTGGAAATCCTTACCACAGGGGAAACTGCTCGAATTTTGAGCTATAGAAAGAAGGCAGCCAGTCCCGTATTGTCACCATGAAATGACGGTACCGTGCTCTCCGAGCTCGGTGTGTAGTCCTGAACATGGGGTGGGAATGTTTGGAGTAGGGCCGTTTTCGCGTTCCCAGAAGTTGATACTGACGATTGGCACGTCAATTCTCACCTTACTGGCTCTAATCAGGTGCGTGATCTTTGTAGTTACGGGCAATAGTGAGTGGCCGTGGACAGCATGGACGGTCCTGGTGGGAGTAGTCATGCTCATATGGATACGCCGTGTTCCAATCAAGGAGCCGGGCCGATGACTCCAGTCGGTTTGACGCTTTTCGGGCTGGGATTCCTGGGCCTGCTCATTGCGGTACTTTACGGGTTCATCGACAAACAACGAACCGGTCAACTCTTTAGGCGGAAAGAGGTCTTTGTGCCTTTGCTAGTCGTTTCAGGTGTCCTAGGCTTCTCAGGAATTTTCGTCGTTTACCTCTCGCAGTCCTAATAACACGGCCACAACAACCTCGATCAAGACACGTGGGCCTAGGGTGTGGGATGTCCGGGTTCCCGCTGAAGGACCCTCAGCCGGAGCGTGGGGCGTCAGAGAGTCGTCTTTGCCGCGATGAAGACACCGACGCTGTCTTCTATGGCTAGGGATTCGAGGCACTGCGGTTATGAGACAACAGCGGTCGAGCTGTTTCGAATGGATCTTGCCACGGGCGATTGTGCCAAGCAACGACATCTTCCCTAGAGTTCGAGGTCTTTCTCGGAAGGGCTGGCACGCAATGTTCTCCAGACGTGGATACGATGGCATTTCACCGAGAGCCTGAGGGGGCAGTGCCATCAAAACCGTACTTTTTCTTTGCTTACAGTCACATTTGCAGCTGGACTGCTTTTGAGCGCCTGTTCAGACTCTGGCAGCTTGCAGGTTATGGAACGAACAGCAACCGCTTCGGATCAGCTTCCTGGAGACGTCAAACTCAACGACGTGACGCTGGACAAGGTACTCCTTGTTGCAGAAGCCAATGGGAAGAAGTACTTCGTGGGGCAGGGCAATGAAGGACCGCACGCTTGTCTGATCACGGTCCCTACTGACGGGTCTGGTTGGCACTCCGGATGCACTGATGCCACAAAGGGTGAACTAGTCAAGACCAGCGGCCCAGACCAAGAATCCTCAATCCTGGCAGCTGACGGTTACGACACCAAGGAATTGGAAGCCAGCGGGTGGACGAAGATTCACGAGAACGTCCTCGTTTCTGATGGATAAACGGCTCCGAAGGATGGCAAAGCGAATCTGAGCGCCTCGAATCCCTAGGGATTCGAGGCAGAGAAGTGATGAGACAGACGGAGCCTCAGACCATTCCCTACTAGAAGACCGGGGGCTAGACGATGGCTTCGTTATTGAGCTGCCGGCGCTGGGAACGGCGTGGGAGCCTCCAGGCCCAATATTCAATCATGAGTCCCGCCGTCGCGGCCCCACCCGCGTACATCCAAGGCGAGGACCATGACCCTTCGGGGGTGGGAATTGCAAAGACAACCATCACGGCAGCCACGGCCAGAAGGACCTCCACGGCCGCCTGCAGAGGCCTGGTCCGGTACTCAGGGTAGGCAAGCCGGACCAGAGGGATGATCGGGAGCAGGAAAAGGCCGAGGCTGAAAATCACCCAGATGATGTTGAACGTGAAGACCACCAGGCCCAGCACCAGCAGCCCAAGGAATTTCAACACGTCCGTGGTCCTGAGCGCATTCGCTGACGTCCATCGGCTCAGCATCAGCCCCCAGGCCGGGAGTCCGAGCAGCCAGCCGCCACACCAATAACCCAGGTCCAGCAGCGACAGGACCACGAGCAGCGCACCGGGAAGCAGGAACGCCACGGCCTGCCGCAGTGACGGGAGTTTGCCGGTCGGGCCGAAGATACAAGCCCCTATCAGCATGTAGGCGGCCACGTACCCGGGTAATAGCTCAATCACGGGCACCTGCGTCATGCCGAACACCAGAAGAGTCAGCGAGGCGACCATGACGCAGACCGCGGCGAAAGCCCACGGACGGCGGTCAGTGTTCGGCGTGGCATCCCCCAATGTCATGGACGCACTCTACCGGCTTTAGAGGGGCGCGGAGCCAAACTCTGAATATGCCGGAAAGTGAGCAGCCTGTGTTGAAACGCTAGGGATTCGAGGCACATAGGTTACGAGACACAATGAGCCGGGCTGCGCGCAGCGCCGGGTGCCCGTAAGGGGATGCCCTACCGAACGCCGTCTGGGCCGGCAGCCAACAAGTGGCTCTCGGAGGTGCCATTAGTGGTTGCAAAATTCGGGCTAGGCCGAAACGGTAGGCAAATGGGCGCCTCAACCACTGAACCGCAGAGGTGCTATTGTGCGTCTTTTTCGACTATCCCGCGACGTTGCCGGGCAAGCTTTATCACCACAAATATGGTCACGACAGTGGCGAGGACCAGCCCCAAGAGCACCCGCTCCGGGCGAAGATCAATAAGCACGACAATCACTGTTGCGACGTAAAGCCCCACGATTTGAGGCCACGACGGATCACGATATCTCCATCTCCTGCGCTCAGTCGCCATGTGCGCACTCTAGACCACCTCGTGTCATCAAGACAGGTCCAGCGAGACTTGGGCGCCCAGAAGGGAGCGTGCCTACTGTCCGTAAGCCGGTCCCCTTCAGGGCGCTTCGTTGGGCGGCTGAGGTTTTGAACCCCTCTTCGTTCGCTTGCCGAGCCACTCCTCGCGGTAGGCGTCAACTTCGGCCGCCTTCTTATTGCCGAAATAGGCTCCGATCAATGGACCAAGTCCAGCTCCTAGGCCAATCAAGGAGTACTGCCACCCTTGCGTCAGCCCGATGGCCCCGCCAATTACGACTGATAACCCCAGTGCGAGGAGAAGCGACTTGCCCGTAACGGTCCTATTCAGTGTCATCTCCGGATCATGCGGTAAATCGATCCACCAAACAAGAGGCCGCCCGCAAGGGGATCGGCTTACGGACGAGATTCAGGGCACGTGCGAGACGCCGAAGGCGACAAATCACGCCGAATATGTTTCAGCGTCGGTTAGTCTGCGGGTATGAAACCCCGCGGAATTCTCATCGCTGCTCTCGTCCTGGTGATTATCGTGGTTGCCGTAATTGTGGCCTGGGCAACGTTCGGTGACCGCCCAGGCCCCATGAGCTCCACTGCGCTCACTAGCGCCCGGTGACCGATCCTTCAACGACGGGCTGTCCGGTGAAGGATCCCTCATCGGGCACCCCGAGCCCGGTGACAGGTGTCAGACGCCGAAAGCTGGTTTGGTAATCAGCCAACGCGCCTCTCTAGACCGCGGTATAGAGCTGGACAAGTGTAAGTGCTCCGATAACGAGACTCGCCATGCCAACCATTCCCGATCCAATGATGCAAAACTCCTTTGCTCGGGTACCCGGATGTAAGAAACCGGCGGCGGACAGACCTAAAGCCAAGATTCCCGCACCCCCAATACACAGAACCGCAGAAAAAGGGCGGATAGGCAGGACGTTGGCCAGGAACGAAGAGAGCGGGAATGCCAGAAGGATTAACGCCGCACCTACCAGTGCAGTCAAAGCCAGGCCCACGCGGCTCCATCGATAATCGCTAGTCACCTTGCCCCCTAAGTGGATTGGATTACCTCTATCTTCATCTCGCCGGTCGCTGTCGGCTAGTCCGGACATGCTGTGTTCGTAAGGCGATCCCCATACGGGCCAGCTCCATTCCCCGGTGTCTCATAACCTCAACGCCTCGAATCCCTAGCCATAGAAGACAGCGGATCGCGGGTGTGGCGACCGGTTGAGGATCCTTTACCGCTTGTGTTCAGCAAGGCGGCAGGGGCCGGAACGGCCCTGCGTCGAATTCATCGAGGGCGAACCGCGGAATAAGTGCGGCGTTCCAAGCGGAATCCTGATGCTATTTAAGCTGACCACGCTGTAGCGTGCTCCCGTGGGCTACTTCATACGAGCGTTTTGCACTTTGGGCGAACTCCCGCCTCTCCGTTCAGTTCTGGCGTCTGCTGCTGATCATGGCAGCAATCTTGCCCTCGATCCTGCACTCACCAGTCCAGACACTCTCGAAGACACTGGCTGGACGCGGGCGGGCATCGGGTACAAGAACAACAAAGCGCCTATTCTTCTCGAGGTAAACCGGGATATCGAAGAAGAGGATTCTTCGATGCGCGAAGAGGTAGAGGAGTTTCTGGAGTTCCTTGAAGATGCCCCGAGAAATAGACACAGAAGGCGCGTAGAAAAGCATCTAAAGAACACACGATTCATCGTTTCCGCCCAATTGCCAACGAGCAACATTGACGAGGATGGCTTCGCGGCCTTGGGGCACGTCCTTGAGTACTTCATCGACAATAACGGAGCCATCATCCAAGCGGATGGTGAGGGATTTTACGAGGGCCGCAAACTCATTGTTGAGCTGGACTAACACGTCCTGAACCCGCCCTACGTCCGTCCAGAAATCCCCACTAGGCGCCTAAAGCGTCCGACGGGCGGCCAGTGAAAGGGCGTAAGGCTCATTGCTCATGAAACTGTTGTTCACTCGGGCACGGCAGAAACCTGAAGTTGCCGCACATGAAGGCCAGCCCTCGCTAAATGGGCGGATGTGGTTCCGTAGGGATCCGGTGACGGGCAGTGAACCCTGTCCCGAACTGAGGCGATGTGTCTCAAATCCCGTGCCTCAAAACGCTAGGGATTCGGAACACATGGGTTATGAGACGTAGCAGAGCAAAGCAGGAGGCGCACCTGCACTTGAAGGGGACCGTTACCAAACTATTCACGCCGGTTCTTCACCAGACACCCAACTGAACTGACTTACCCGTGGGCAACCTGTGCATCTGCTGCATCGTCTGTACTGGCCGGTGACCTTAATGTTCCAATGCGGGTAGTTGAAGCAGAAGCGTTCAATGTCCCCGTTCCCTTGAAAGGAAGGGCTTGTGATCCAGTCAGCAGCTTTTGTTATGCATGCAGCAGGCCATGCTGTGGATTTTGTTGTTGAGCCTTTTCCTCCGGCAGACCCTGCAGCCGCCTTGCAAGCTGCGATGCGAGGGGAGAGACAGGAAACTCCTTTGATGGTCCCTTTAATCTCTACCGGTGTGGAGTCGGGACCAATTCACTTATCAGTGGAGGTCATGGAATCACGCCCGGAGGCAATTTCTCCTGGCTGGGAAGACATCCATGAGGTGTCCCTGATGCTCCCCGCGGGTCGGGCGTATTTCAACACACCCGCCGGCCGGGGAATGAAGGAACTAGGCGCTATCATGGCTGATGAAAGGGGCAGCTACCGTGCGCGGCTCCACGCGATTGGCAGGGACACAGCCTTCGACCTCGTCGTTGAGGCGCCCGTTGAACAGCACATGATCCAATTTTGGAAAGAATCGTCCTCGCCGCCATCCGTTATCTCTTCTGCATTAGAGCGAGGTAAGAGCCTGCCGCGGTTCATCAAGATGTGGCAGGGAACGCCCATGGCTACAGCACAAGCCGAACCGCGACTCGTATCCACGGAGCACCCGCTGAAGTGATGTGGCCGAGGAGGAGCTAAACACCGGTCGTTCAATCGCTGAGATTCACGGACTTGCCTCGAGAAGGATGTCGTCGGGCCCTTGCTGATTACCCGCCCGCAAAACTCCCGGTGAGCCCTGGCGCTACACGCCAACTCGTCTCGAAACCCTTGGGATTCGAGACGTCTCAACGAGAGAGCGGCCGCCTCACCTGCACTGATACCGTTTCTCGCCGAAGTTGGGGATCTACGAGGGCGAGGGCAATTCTCGTAACTATGTCTCGTAACCCTCAGGCAAAAATGGAGTGCTCATCGTTAGTTATGAGACAGGTGGCGCCCAGTCTCTGGCCGAAGAATTTCGGTTGTCTTCCCGCGCGACAGGACTCGACAATGATCAGGGCTATTCCTGTTCTGCTCCCGCGAGTGGGAATGCTGGCACAGCACGCCAGCTCGGCGGCTTTTCCCCGAGAGCGATGGCAGTCTGCGTGACCAAAGCCTCCGAGGAGTGCCTGAAAATGCGGGCACAGGTAATAGCGCCATGAAGGGTGAGGGAGTATTTGTTGTCCTTCTGCGGCCGCAACACAGAAGACGCGTGAAGGCCCTGCCGCATAGGTGTCGGCCAGTGTTCGGACAGGTAACCGCGCGTTAGCCCATGTGCCAGTGAATGACGGACCTGCAACCATCCATCCGCTTGGTCAAGGGCCTGTTCCCAGGAAATATCTACTTCAGCCCGCCAGTTGCTCTGTCCCAGCTGAGGCGGCGAGAACACTGTCAAAGCGAATTGGCTGCGCCAGGTATTTGGAGACCAGTTCCCAAGTTGGGAAACCAGATTCTTTTCAAAGTCCCGAAGGGACGGAGAATTGGTGTTCGCCAGTTTGGCAATCTGAGCGAAGCTCAGTCCTCGTTTGGCTCCTACGACGGCAATAAATTCCTCTAGAAATCCCTCGAAAGCGGACACGGATGTCAGGACTATGGCCGGTCCCAGTGCCATGTGTTTAGCCTCAGGCCTGTGCTTTTTCCTCACATGCAGCTGTTGAAGCCCGTTGGGGACGGCGAGACTCTTTGCGTAGCGGGCTACAACACTCTTTAATTCCGGCGCGTAAGGCATGCTGAGGAGTCTAGCCAGCCCATCGCGCTAGGCAGGGAAGAGCCGCGATATGCGAAGTCCCAGCATGGACCGCACTGCCCGGCAAAACAACAAACGTGGGCTAGTGGCACCCCTGATACGCGAGGCTCACCACATTCTGCCTGTGATCGAGCCTCAAGTTGCCGTCCAATCAAGCCTTCCCACACCCGTCGGCCAACTCGCGGCATAGAAAGGGTATGACCAATTACAAGAACCGCAAACGCAGGAACGACCAGGACCAGTCCAAGGGGCCTTTGCAGCGACTGGCCCGCCTCAGTGGCGAAGCGCTCCTTCATGGCGTTTGCCGGCACTACGACCGCGTTGTCTTGGCGTCGGGAGACCACGCCTTCGCGTATGCAGTTGCAGCCCTCAAAGCCGAGGGCGTACAGGTCATCGTTATCCGGCCCGACACGGGGTTCTCAAATAGGATGCGGTTGGTCGCAGGCCCTGACCTCATGCTGCTCAAGTCACCCGTCCCCGCCAACGTCATCAATCTGTTCCGCACAAACAAGAAGGCTGCATGAGCGCCCCCAAGAACACCCTCACACTCTCCGCCAGCGACGTTGCCCAACTAGCAAGCGTAGGTCGCTCCACTGTCAGTAACTGGCGCCAACGCCATGACGACTTCCCCAAACCCGTCGCCGGCAGTGCGGCAAGCCCACGCTTTGACGCAACCGAAATCCGTGCCTGGCTTAATGCCAACGGCAAAGAGATTAAGGATCTGTCGTTCGACCGCACAATATGGAGCGCCATGGACCTATGGCGCGGTATTGCGCCTCCCGAAGAACTGGGCGGGCTTGCCAGCGCGCTGATCAGCTGGCGGTACGTCTCGGACCCCAACTCCCCTGGTTTTGACGAAACACTGCCAGCGGAAACTTGGTGGCCGAACCTGCGTGAAGTTGGATCCGAAGGCGACCTCATCCGCCGGATCCAGCACGGCATGCATTCTTATGAGGCTTCCCACCCGGAGCGCCACCCTCTCTTTGAGGCAGTCGCTGGTAGCGGAATGAGCAATAGGCTGTTGCAAGAAATGGAGAGGCGCTCCGGGCTACTCACCCGGTTCTTAGACGCCCTCAGTAGCTTCGACGCCACCCGTATAGGCGAAGCCTTCATCTCCTTCCAGGACCACTTGACGTATTCCGCACGCCGCGGCTACGACGAGCACGCCACCAGCCCCGCCCTCGTGAACCTGGTAGCGACGGTCGCAAAAACCATTCCTGGCCCGGTGCACGATCCAGTAGCCGGCTCCGGACGCATGCTCCTAGCCGTCGGCAGCCAGGGCAAGAGCCGTACCGCGCTGACTGGCCAGGACATCAGCGTCGCAGCCTGCGTGGAGGCGAACCAGCGAGCCTTGGTCACTGCCCGCGAGAACGTGAGAGTGCGACCCGGAGACGTCTTCCAAAACGACCTTTTCGAACCAGGACTCGCGCAGGTCGTGGTCATGGATCCCCCCTACAATGCCTCCTACCATCAACACGAACGTCTTTACCTAGACCCACGTCTGCCCTATGGAACCCCGCCAAAGTCGAGCATGGATACTGCATGGCTTCAGCTTGCGCTGTGGTACCTCGGCAGCCAGGGGCGCGCTTTCGTCCTACAGCCTGCGGGCAGCGCCTTCCAGAGCGGACCAGCCGGCCGGATCCGAGCTGCCATGCTGCAGCACAGGACCGTCGAGGCAGTCGTCGCGCTGCCCGGCGGGCTCGCCACTCAGACGCAGATCCCCCTGAACCTGTGGGTCTTGGCGCGCTCTCATGAAACGAGCGACCCGGAGCGGGTATTGCTAATTGACCTGCGTCACAGCACAGACGTAAATGCTGATGCCGTTGCCGATGCACTTCAAGGTTGGCGCGACAGTCGCTTGGTGCCGACCAAGCTGCCGGCCGGAGCGTTCACCATCGCCGAGATTCTCGCAGACGACGCGAACCTTACGCCGCAGCGGTGGCTTTCTTCCACGGAGGCAGCGCCGGCTGTGGAAGAAGTGCGCGCCAACGTTGAGGAGCTCCATCGAGCGGTGATGCAGACCAAACCGCTGGACAAACTCAATGCGTCCTCCCTGGCTGCTGCTGCACAGGCTCCGAAGCTGATTTCGGTTTCCGACCTCGTGAAGGCCGGAAGTGTGATGGTCCTCAAGGCCAACGAGCGCGTCCGCGAGACTGACTACAGCAGCGAGGGCACGCCAGTAGTTACTGGTCGATGGATTCGCGGCGAAGTGGAATCAAAACGCATTAACCTGAGCATCCTCGAAGGCGCTCATGTCATCACCCGGCCCGGCGACATCCTCGTCCAAAACATGGGCGGACTGGCAGCACGCATGGACTCTGAAGGCGGGCGGGCGCTACTTAGTTCGAGTTTCCAACTCCTCCGACTGACAAGCGATTCCGTAATCCGACCACAATTCCTCGCCGAGTTCCTGGCGACATCCAGCAACCACGCGCAGGCAACAGGTAGCGGGATCCAACGTATCCGTCTTCAGGACATCAAGATCCCACTGTTGACGCTGGAGGAACAGGACAAGGTGTTGGCACGGCTCGCGGAAATACGCCACCTCCACGCGGCGGCCCACGCCGTCCTCAACGCTGCCACCAATACCCGCCAGAATCTTGTCGAAGCAATTGCCGCTGGAACCGTCCGAATCACGTGATGTCGACCACCGCGCAGATTAGGCTGCTCCAAGGAAAGCCCAGAGACATGCCAGGGGTGTTCCTAGGAACACTAGGAACACCACACCTTCGAAGGACACGCTCTTGACCACACCAGACTCCAACTTCACCTCGGGCACCGCTGCGGGGTCACGCGGTAATCTGCATGACATTATGAATATGCAGCAGGGGGATGCGGAGCGGCTAGCAGCGGAGGCACGTGCGCGCGTGCTCATCGACCGACAACTCAACGATGCGGGCTGGTCGGTACAGGATAAAAGGCAGCTGAACCTGTTCGCCTCTCAAGGCGTTGCCTGCCGTGAAGTCGTCATGAAACCCGGTCATGGCCGTGTGGACTATTTGCTGTACGTTGATCAGCGTGTTGTCGGCGTGATCGAGGCAAAACCAGAGGGCACAACATTGAGCGGCGTGGAGTGGCAATCCGCCATGTACGCCGACGGACTCCCACCCCACGTACGGCTCAAGGCCCTGACCCACGCCGGCCGATTGCCGTTCACTTTCGAAGCAAGCGGCACCGAAACCCACTTCACCAACGGCTACGACCCCGATCCCCGCTCACGGCGACTGTTCAACTTCCCCAAGCCGGAGACACTGGCCCGGATACTGCGCGACGCAGAGGCTGACCCGGACGCGCCGACGTGGCGCGCGAAGGTCCAGCAACTCCCTGCACTGGACACAGTTGCACTGCGCCCGGCGCAGATCACCGCCATCAAAGGAATCGAGCAGTCGCTCTCTGCGCAACACCACGACCGCTCCCTCGTGCAGATGGCGACCGGCGCCGGCAAAACCTACACCGCGGTCACCAGCTCGTACCGTCTGCTGAAGTTTGGCGGGTTCCAGCGGATCCTGTTCCTGGTCGACCGCAACAACCTCGCGGACCAGACACTTGCGGAGTTTCAGAACTACCAGACCCCAGGTGACGGGCGACGATTCACCGAAATTTACAACGTCAACAAGCTCACCAGTGCCGGCATGCTCGGAAGCACCAACATAGTAATCTCCACGATCCAGCGCGTTTACAGTGCCCTTCAAGGCAGGGAGGTAACGCCCGGTGACGACCCCGGTTTGGACGACTTCGTGCCCGACGCCCCGATCACCGTGGCCTACAACTCCCAGCTAGAACCCGAGACATTCGACCTGGTGATCGTTGACGAGGCACACCGTTCGATCTACGGCGTATGGCGAGGCGTTCTCGAGTACTTCGACGCCCATGTCGTCGGGCTGACCGCCACTCCCGGCAAACAGAGCTTCGCGTTCTTCCGACAGAACCTGGTGTCTGAATACACCTACCCGCAGTCGGTCGCAGATCGTGTCAACGTCGACTTCGACCTCTATCGGATCCGCACCGAGATTTCCGAGCACGGCGCCCGCATCGAAGCCGGGACGATAGTGCCAAAGGTCGATCGCCGCACCCGCAAGGAGCGCCTTGAGGCGATAGAAGAAGACTACGAATACACGCACAAGCAACTCGATCGCGCAGTCACCGCAAAGAGCCAGATCCGGTTGGTACTGGAAACCTTCCGCGACCGGCTATTCACCGAGATCTTCCCGGGCCGCTCCACAGTGCCCAAGACTCTGATCTTTGCCAAGGACGACGCGCACGCCGAGGAAATTGTCACCACAGTGCGTGAGGTCTTCGGCAAGGGAAACGACTTCGCCGCAAAGATCACTTACAACGCGCGTGACCCCAAGGGTCAGCTGCAGGCCTTCCGCACCTCGCCCAGCCTCCGCATAGCGGTTACCGTCGACATGATCGCTACCGGCACCGACGTCAAACCTCTGGAGTGCGTGTTCTTCATGCGCGACGTCCGATCGGCGCAGTACTTCGAGCAGATGAAGGGCCGCGGCGCCCGCACCATCGCTCCCGCGGACTTCCAGTCCGTCACACCTGACGCAGCGACCAAGGCCCGGTTCGTCATCGTCGACGCCGTTGGAGTGACCGAGCACGACTTCGTCGACCCGCCGCTAAACCGGGAAAAAGGCATCTCGCTCAAGAAATTGCTCGACAAGGCGGCCACGCTCTCCCTCACCGAGAACGAAACCGCTACGCTCGCCTCGCGGCTCGCGAAACTTGAGCTCGACCTCACCCCAGCTGAGCGCGACGAGCTCGATGCCGTGGCCGGCACGCCGATGCAAGATATCGTGCGGAGGCTGGTCGACGCGGTAGACCCGGACACTCAAGCGATGGCGACAGCGGGCGCACCCGACCAGGCCGCAGCAATACAGAGAACCCTGGATGATGCGATCAAACCTCTCGCCGCGAACCCCGAGCTCCGCAACCGCATCCTCGAACTGCGAGCTACCCACGACCGGGTTATAGACGAGGTCAATGCCGACACTCTCGTCGCAGCCGGCGGTGTTATCGACACAAGCCGCGCCCGCTCGATTGTGGAATCCTGGCGGGCCTACCTCGACGAGCACCGCGACGAGATCACAGCGATTCAGCTGATTGGTGAAGCACGGGAACGGCGTATCGCTTTCGCCGACATCCAAGAGCTAGCTGACCGAATAAGCCGGCCTCCGCACCATTGGACCCCCGACCTTATTTGGAATGCCTACGAGGCGCTGCACGCTGGTCGCGTGCGGCACAGTGACCGGCACACCCTCACCGACTTAGTAGCACTGCTACGCTATACGGTCGGTGTTGATGACGAGCTGGTTCCGTACGCCGACCGTGTTCGTGAGAGATACGCTGGGTGGCTGATTCAGCAAGAACAGCACGGCACCCAATTCTCACACAAAGAAAGGTGGTGGCTGGACCGCATGGTTGAAGTGATCGCAGCCTCTGCAGGCATCACCGCCGAAGACCTCGACGAAGCACCGTTCACCGAACGCGGCGGCGTCGACGGAGCCCTGCGCGACCTCGGCGACCGAGCTGGCATACTTCTCGACGACCTCAATATGGAGCTCACCGCATGAGTTGGGAGCAGCGGCCACTCAAAGACGTCGGCCAATGGTATGGCGGCGGTACGCCATCGAAATCTCGGCCTGAGTTTTGGGACAACGGGTCAATCCCGTGGCTCAGCCCGAAGGATATGGGACCAGCCGTGCTAGTCAACACAAAGGATCACATCACTCCGGCGGCAGTCACTGGCTCAGTGGTACGTCCGGTCCCTGCAAACTCTGTTGCACTCGTGGTGCGTTCTGGAATCCTCGAGCGAACCCTGCCGGTCGCAATGGTGCCATTCGAAACCACGCTCAATCAGGACATGAAGGCCATCTCACCCAACGACGACGTCGACGCTCGTTGGATCGCGTGGGGACTGCGGGCGTTCGAAAGTCAACTGCTTCGCACCACGCGCAAGGCAGGGACAACCGTGGCATCCATTGAGGTGCCCCGGCTTCGCGCGTTCAAACTCCCGATTCCCTCCCTATCTGAGCAACGACGGATTGTGGAGATCCTCGAAGACCATCTTTCCCGCCTCGACGCCGCAAGAGACCAATTGGAGCAGATTCGCGGCCGCCTCGCCGCTCTCCGGCAGGCGAGTCAGGAAATTGCAGTGGCTCCCAGTGACGAGAGCTGGCGGCAATTGTCTGTCGACCACATTACCGATGGAGACAGAACCGGAATTGTCATTGGCCCGTTTGGCAGCAATCTGACGACTCGTGATTATCGAGCTGAGGGAACTCCACTGGTGTTCGTCCGGAATGTGAGGGCGCGCGACTTCGCCCTCGAACCGAAATTCATCGATCCCAATAAGGCGGCTGAATTGTCATCCCACCGCGTTGTTGAGGGCGACGTCGTGATCACCAAGATGGGAGATCCACCGGGGGACACGGCAGTTTATCGAGGGAAACCAGCCGTAATCACAGCGGACATCATCAGGCTTCGGCCGAGCCTCGAACACGATCCTGACTTCGTGGCGCTTGCGCTCTCCGCGTCAAGCGTGCGGCGCCAGATGCTATCAATCACAAGCGGCGTGGCTCAGAAGAAGGTCAGCCTGGGCCGATTTCGATCGACCGTTTCATTGAGCATTCCCCCCCTCGCCGTTCAAAGGCAACGGATGGAGACGCACCGAGCGACATGCGCGGCCATTGATCGGATGGACGCTGTGGTCGCTTCATCTATAGACCGATCGCGTGCCCTGCGGGGAGCGATCCTGGCGGCGGCGTTCAGCGGGAAGCTGAGCGGCAGCCGTACCGGTCCGGAAGCCATCTGATGTCGGACCGCTACTCGGTGACGGGCGGATCGCCTGCGTCCAGGGAGACCAGGCCTATAGGCTTTATCGGCTCGACGAGAACTACCTTAAGTCCTTCGATGCCTTGCGAGGTTGGATCAACTCACTACAGTCAACAGGAGATTAAGCGATGACTGATGCTAGGCGACTGGTTGACAAGCTGTGGTCCTACTGTGACGTGCTGCGAGATGACGGTGTAGGAGTCATTGAGTACACCGAGCAGTTGACTTACTTGCTGTTCCTCAAGATGGCGCACGAGCGCGAGACTCGGAAGCTCGCCCCCGAACGGATTTTGCCTGAGGCCTACTCGTGGCAGCGGCTGCTCGACAGCCAAGGCGACCAGCTTGAGCTTACCTACACCAAGATACTTGTCGGACTGGCCCGCGAGCCAGGAGTCATAGGCACAATCTTCCGCAAGGCGCAGAACCGGATCCAAGACCCAGCCAAGTTGCGTCGGCTGATCGTCGACCTAATCGACAAGGAACAGTGGTCGCAGGCAGGAACAGACATCAAAGGTGACGCATACGAGGAACTGCTGTCCAAGGGAGCGTCGGACAAAGGCTCCGGCGCCGGGCAGTACTTCACACCGCGCGCCCTGATTCAATCAATCGTCGATGTCGTCCAACCCACCGTTGCCGATACTGTCGTCGACCCCGCATGCGGCACCGGCGGCTTCCTCCTCGTCGCTCATGAGCACGCCTCACATGGCGCGGAGGCTATGACCCCAGTACAGCGCGATCACTTGCGTGACACATTCGCGACCGGTTACGAGCTGGTGGACGGCACCGCGCGTCTTGCCGCAATGAACCTGCTGCTGCACGGCATGGGCGCCTCGAACGGAAACTCCCTCATCGAGGTGCGCGACTCCCTCATCGCCGACCCAGGGAAGCGGTGGTCGGTCGTGCTGTCGAATCCGCCTTTCGGGCGCAAGTCTTCACTGACGATGATCGGCGCTGACGGCCGTGAGGTCCGAGAGGACCGGGAGATCGAGCGCCAAGACTTCGTTTCCACCACCAGCAACAAGCAGCTCAACTTCGTTCAGCACATCGCCACAATCCTCGACACCAATGGTCGTGCAGCAGTCGTCCTGCCCGACAACGTGCTCTTCGAGGGCGGCGCAGGTGAGACGATTAGGCGCAAGCTGCTTACCGACTTCGATCTGCACACGATGCTGCGACTCCCGACTGGCATTTTCTACGCGCAAGGCGTGAAAGCCAACGTGCTCTTCTTCGACAAGAAGGTCGCCCGTCCCGGGCGACCTTGGACAGAACGCTTGTGGGTCTATGACCTGCGGACGAATAAGCACTTCACGCTTAAGCAGAACCCGCTACGCCGCGCCGACCTCGACGAGTTTGTGTCGGTGTACATGCCCGGCAACCGCGCGGCACGCAGCGAGTCCGAGCGCTGGAAGTCATACACATACGACGAGATCGTCGCCCGTGACAAGGCCAACCTGGACATCTCCTGGCTCAAGGATGAGTCACTCGAAGATTTCGACAACCTCCCCTCACCCGATGTCATCGCGCGAGAAATTGTTGAGGACTTAGCGGCTGCCCTCGCCGAATTTGAAGCAGTAGCAGTGGCACTTGAGGATCAACTGCAGGGCTAAGTGCCAGAGCAAGGTGTGGCAAAGTACCGGCCTTGCCGCTTGCCGACGAGCTTCCAGCGAGGTGAAAGTGCCTTCGGCGAGTCCCCACAAACGATCGTTAACCAGGACGGAACAGCCAGCTTCGTTAGCGGATCAACTCAGCCCGCGGACTACCTTGTCTCAACAATGTGTCTCACGTGGTCTCTTCTCCACAGAAGAGAAACGGTCCTTTGATGGGGTCGCTACAGTAACCCGACCTCTGGCCAGCGTGCAGGGCCGCTAGGCGGGTTCGGATGCGACGTCTGGGACTTCGTTTCTGCTGAGAGCCCGAGTCAGTGATGAAACGCTGACGCTAAGCCGGTCAGCAGTTTCTTTCAATGTCTTTCCTTCGTTGCGCAACTGCCGGGCAGTTTCCAGTTTGCCTGGAGTCATTGATCGCGGGCGGCCGCCGAGCCGGCCACGCGCTTTCGCTGCGGCTGCCCAGCCTTTGTTCTCTCCGACAAACGTGATCGTTCATATTCCGCCAGGGAAGCGAACATGTCGAAGATGAGCTTGCCGCGGGCGCTAGTCGTATCCAACCAAGGTTCAGCCAGGGAGCGGAAGCCTATCCCCCGCTGACCCAGCACTGTGACGATGTCCGCGAGGTCAGAGGTACTGCGGCCTAGCCTGGTCAGGTCCGCGACCAGGAGTACGTTGCCCGGCTGCAGGTAATCCAAGCAGTCCTTCCACCGTGCCCTCGCCTGGGTAGCCCCCGACGCGTACTCCTGAAAGACGCGCACTTGTCATTTTCCGAAGTCGCCTGCACGAAATGTCCAAAGTCGTCTGCACAGCCACGGTATGTCCGGAAGGGGATCCGTCACCGGGCGTTGCGGCACTAGATCAAATCGCAGTCAGACCTCTCTCCACGGTACGGTTTCGAGCAATTCGAGAACCACGAGTGGATCGTTGACGAGCGCAGCCAAACCAATCAACTTCGAAGGGAATGCAGCCGGCTCCGCCGTCAGGTTTTTTTCATCAAAGAGCCGATGAAACCTGTCGCGAAGCCCGAACGGCAACCTATCAGCGACTTCCTCTTCCAGCTTGGACGCTTCTATAGAAAGCGCCGAGGGCCTGTGCCGCTGCATGCGTTCGAGCTTGGTTTTTGGCTCTGGTGCCGGCCGCGACGCCGCATCTAACAGTCGTGTCGCCGCGGCGCTCACCCAAGCATCTCCCGCACTGACCGGCAATGGAATAGGGAGCACCTGCACGGCGAGAATCGCTTCAAGCCTGACCGCGAGAGAGACACTTGAGGGGTCTTCATGGGTGTTTACATAGCGAAGTATGTCACTGCCAGCTGCGCCGAGTTCGGCCAGCTGCACGTCGCCCATTATGTTGGCACGCTCCGGATGCACCCCTGGTTCGATGGAGGCGTGGCTGCGTAGGCGAACCCGGTATAGATAGAACTGCTCGTCGGTACCGTTTTGGTCAGTCATCCGCCTGAACATGTTCTCGATCGCCGCCTCGTAGGTGCCCAGATGAAGGGCTTTAGCCTTCTGACGTGCAGCCCAGCGCTCAAGCCCTCTCCCGTCGGACCTGGTTCCTCGCAATCTTCGTTTGGTGACGTCCGTAATGGTAGCGGTTGGGTCGAAGGCTCGATCGGGCCAGTTCGGGTGCGTTGACGAGTGATACCAGAACGTTTCACGCACTTTCGAGTCATCGTGAGAGGGGTCGTCTTGCGCAGCCCAGAAATCGGGCCGCCCCTCGGCCTCGCAGTTGGTGCCGCACTTCAGACAGGCTTCATCTCGCTGGTGGAAGCGGCCCAACCACTCATCGTTTGCATGCCACTCATTGCTACAAGTCCCGCATCGCATCCAACGGAGGCGTTGAAAATCCACTGCTCGCTCAATCACGATCACAGTCTCACACGAAGGACCGACAGACCCCGGTTATGGCTGCCAGCACAAAGTGGCCGTCGAAATGCAGACTGCCCCGCACCACTGCCCGTTAGCCGGTCGATCACCGTACCCCAGGAGCCTCCCGAAACGTTCCTGAGCACCATCAGCGAAGGATCGGCCCTTTAGTCTGGCCCTCCACTTTCACTCGTCCACGCTGTCCGGTTTGCCCCGTTCGTCCTGACGCTTGCTGCTCTCAGGCCTACTTTCTGGCACGGCCCGGGGAGCCTCGTCAAGTAGTTCTTGTCGGGCGATGAAGCCTGCCATCCCCGGGACAGTGAACGCAACGTGTCCGTATTCCGGAGAATAGATCAAGCCTTTATCGATGAGTGTTGCCCGGGCGGGCCCCAGAGCCGTGGGCTTTTTCCCCATCTTTGATGCGATGTCACCGGTGCTGGAGGGCCCTTCTCCGTCCTGTGCCATTGCGTGAAGGAATCGGCGCTCGGCCTTGGTCGCCCGTTGCCATCTGGCGACGAAGAAGCCTGCGTCCAGTTTTTCGCGGCCCAGTGTAATTGCAGCCTCTGCGTCCTCGGGGGTGAAGGGGCTCTTGAGCGCGGATTCCCACATGGCGCTACCGAATTCCTGTACGAAGTATGGGTACATCCCCGATGCTTCCATCATGAGTTCCAAAGCTTCGTGGGAGTAGTGCTGGCCGACCGACTTTGCCGGTTGCGTGAAAGCATCCCGGGTCGCGTCCGGACTGAGTTTGCCTATGATTCTGTAGTCGAACGCCCGTTCCGCGTAGCTGCGGATCTCGGCTAGCCGGCCTGGCAGGTTCGGAAGTCCGGCGCCGACGACGAAGAATGGCAGCTGTTCCTGGTTGGCATGGTGCTGGGCCGCGATCAGCGCCCCCAGCAGCTCGTCGTCGAGGTCCTGCATTTCGTCGATGAAGATGACAAAACCGGTGCGTTGCTTCTTGAGCGCCGTGGAGAGGTCTTCGACCAGGTCCTTCAGATCGATCTCCAGGTGGCCGGTGGATGCCCTGGTCGGATCCACGCCCACACCCAGCGAAATTCCCTTCACGCCGGCTGTTGCAGTAAACGAGGTAACCGTCGACAGCGCCTTCCGGACATAGTCTCCAGCTTGCAGGAGAGGTACCAGACGCCGAGCAGCGCTCTGCAGTTCGGCCGCAAGGACTTTCCGGGCTTCCTGTTGGGCGCTCTCCCCTCTGCGCGCTTCGAGCTTGATGGTGATCCACCCGTGATGGTCAGCCAGTCCCTTCAATCGCCGCAGAAGGACCGTTTTTCCAACGCCCCGCAGGCCAGAGAGGGATCATGGGGCGTGCCTGCAGGTGCTTCTTTGTTCTCACGATCAGTAGATCGAACGCCGCAATCTCGGCGTCTCTGCCCGCGAGGTGCATTGGTTGCGCTCCGGAGCCAGGGTTATACGGATTCAGTTCGAGCTGCATTAACCAAACGTAGCAACTTCTATGGACAAATCAGTATTTCCTTAGAACCCTGTAGAACTCTCTATAAGCTACGCTTGCGATGCGGAATCAATCCAAAGTTCGTCGGGTCCCATTCCGCCGGCAGCACCCTTCCAGGACAGTTCACTTGCCCTGCGGCCAACGGCCAGACTCACGACCATGAGCCCGGTAGACAGTCCCAATGCACTGTCTGCTACGCCGTCCCTGATCAAAGGATGATCGTTGCGTTCAGCGATCAACTCCGAGGCAAGTCGATCCGCCACGGGGGACTTCCACCGCTGACCGGCTACATAGTCAGTGGCCAAAATATGAGGTCTGCGAACTATTGCTAGGTCCCCCATCCGGCCCAAAGTGTCGTCACATGATTGAACCGCTGCCGCATGGACCTTCCGCCAATGCTTGACGTCCCCTCCAGATTGTTCAGCACCTTCGAGGCTGAATTGGGCGTTGTATACCTCCATTCGGTCTGCTTCAAGCTGGCTCAGCAACTCCCTAAACTCCGGGTGGTTGATAACCAGCACAGCCATTCGCAGCACCTCAAAGGTTTGCCAGGCGTCTTCCAGCCGCTCGGATCCGGCTACAAGCGACTCCGAAAGAAGAGGCCGAAGGAACTTGTACAGCCGTGGCGGGCTGCCATCGAGTGCCCCGTCAGCTTCGAGCACCTCTGCAAGCCTTTCCTGCCGGTCGTTGAAAGGGTTGGAGCGTTGACGGCTGAGCAGTTGGGCAAGCAGGCCGTACCGTTTTGAAGCGACAGCGGAGATCCCGGCGGCGTAATAAAGGGCAGAGCCTGCAACGAGCCGGAGTTTGAGCAGCTTTGTCCACCCGCCGGCACGCAGTTGCCTGCTGAACCGCTCGATTTCGTCGGTCCACCAGACGTCGGTCTTTTCATCGCCCCAGTAGGCGAGGGCACAAACGAGTGCCACAGGTACTTTGCTGGCTTCTTCTATGCGGTCCAGCATCGCTGCGTACCCGTCGGGGGCTTCCTGCGGATTATCGGCAGTGGGAAACTCGGGCAGCCGGTGAAGTGCCTCAAATTCTGTGGACAGACGGTCGTGGAGACCGATGGCGACCCACTGGCCTGACAGTTCCCTTTTCGCTGTTTCCGAGGCAACCGTGGCCGTTAGGGGATGACGTGCCCGGCGACTGTTCAGCGCGGCGACGGAGTCAGCCAGGAACCCGAATGCCGTGTCGGCGTCAGTGGGCACTAACGCGCCCTTCTTGAGCGTCCGAAACTCGGCCGCCCGTTGTTCCTGGGTACCCGGCTCAACCCAGGAAAGTGTGTAACGGCCCGGATATTGCGTCTTGATCGCGTCAATCAGGGCTGGATCATGGACCCCGGACCAGCCAGCGACTATCAGTCCATAATCAGCCAGGATCCGGTGCAGCAGGTCAAGCATTGCCGGCTCGTACGACGCGAGTTCGTTGACGGTGTTTAGCATTGTTGACGGATTCAGGTAGTCCCCGTGGAGATGGACCACACAGCAATCCAGCGTGTGAAGAGGCGCGAGCCCTTCGGCGTCGGCGGCGGACGCGACGATAGTGGGCTCCATCCCCTCGGCGCGGATAGCTTGTTCAATGAGCCTGTCGAAGTTCAGGGTGACGAGAACGCGGATGATGCCCGCCTTCACCAGCCGGGCGAGGGCACGATGGGCGAGCGTTGGCTGCTTGGCTGACGACGCCGGGTCTGCCGGTTCGAAATAGGATCGCAGGAGTCGTTGGCGCTCCAGAGGTGCAGGGGCGAGCTTCTCCAGGATGGACTGGTAGCTCAGGGGCTCGCCGTAACGTTCTGTGTACCATCGTTCGTGTTCAGCTGGCTCCTCTTCGCCCATGAGAACTGCAAGACGATCGATGAGATCGGTCATCACTCCCCAGGCGGTCGGGATACCGCTGGCGGCCGAAACGCCGGCCCCGACCAGTACTGAATAAGCGCCTGGATTGGCCCGGAGGGAGAATGCCAGTGCCAGCAGCGAGTCCTCGTGTGGTGTGGGGCTTGTCATGGTCTTCACCATATCTGTGCACAGTGGTTTGGACACCGCGACGAATCTGCGCTGCCAAGCTGGTGAATGGCGAAGTGACCCCGCTTTCGGTTGGTCCGGGCTTCGGCGGCCCTCGCTGTCGACGGTGTCCCAGTTCTTTCAATATGGAAGCGTGGAATGTCGGGCAGTCCCCGCCCCGCATGACTCGGGCCTCAGGGGAGGACGGGGGTGCGGAATCTCCCTGAACGTGAACTAAGGAGCCTGATCCGGGCAGTAGTGGCTGATTGACCTAGCCAAGACGAACGCCACCTGCACCTCAAACTCGGGGGTATCGTCAGGCTTTATGAGCCCGTTGCGAATCTCACCGTATGAGACGCCGTCGCGCCGCATTTCGCAAATGTAATGGGCGAGTTCGATTAAGGACTCGTCACTATAGGTACTGAAGAAGGACGCGTTAGCGCGAATGTCCTCGATGAACGGCTTGTCCGGTGGTGGGCTGGAGCACCCGGTCAGGAGTGAGTCCACAGTAAGTATGCCGATAGCAACTTTGATGGCCCTCGCGCTTCCATTTGAAGCGGCGCGGAGTAGATGTCCTGTGCAGTGAGCAGTCCGGTCTCGAGTTAGCGCTTGCAGATGTTTGTGCAGTTCATCCTCGATCCCCATGAACAGATGATAGGAGCTAATACCAATAGCGAGAAGCTCCACGGACGGGCTATGCAGATTCTTGAAAACGAAGGATTTCAAGGAAAACCTCCAATCGAGAATCCTCGGGCGCTGGTGCCTTCTTGCAACAGTTGTGGCTCTTTGAGATTCGGAGAGTGTCAGGACCAGGGTGCCGGGTTGAGGTCCTTGGCCTTTGGCAGGTCGGAAGTTGAACGAATGTATTGTTTGCCGTGAGGTTCCTGTTGCCGGCTCTCATGTTTGCGTTTGGCGTGGATCACCTCGTTGACGATTTGAGTGAGTGTCAGTGCGTGTCCACCTGCCCATGCTAGGCCGAAGGGTATCGGGCCGACCTCTGTGCGTGCTTTGGTGAGGATCGATTCGATGCGTCGCTGCTCTGCGGGATAGAGCGGATGCCCTCGGTCTGTCCGGTGAGCGTCGGCGGCCGCCAGCACGCGGATGGCCTGTTCGACGCGGTGCTGTTCAACATAGAGGTCGGCAAGTGACTCGAGGTAAGCCACAAGATTGCCCTGGCCGCCAAGTTCGAGGGCCTCGCTGAGTGCCTCATACAGCAACTGTTCTGCGGTGTCGTAGTCACCGGCTTGTTCTATGCTGTCGGCCAGGTTAACTAAGGTGTTCGCGAGGAGCGCTCGATCGCCAAGCGGGCGGGCACGTTCGACGCATTCGCGGCAGAGGTCAAGGGCCTGGGCGTGGTCACCGGCGTAGTGCGCCAAGAGACTCAGAATAATCAAAGCAGCAACGCGGGTGCGGGGGCTGGCATGCGGCAGCGACAGTGCTTCTTCAGCGAGACGTTTAGCTGTGGCCGTGTCGTCTCGCTCGGCGGCCTGCGTCGCTAGGCACATCGTCGCCCAGGCGACGCCTTGATAGTTGCCGGCACTTTGGAATACCTGGCGCGACCGCTCATGAAGGGCTGCGGCCTCCTCGCGGCGGCCTAGCAACCAGCATAAGGTGGCCGTTCCACTTAGCGCTGGAGCTGTGAGGGATGGCGGAGCATCGGATGCACAGGCGACCAGCTTCAGGGCGATCTCGCATTGCTCGGCCACGTCCCCAGTGAGCTCCCAGTAGTGCCAAAGGTGTCCGACCAGCCCCAGCGCCAAATCAGTCGAGCCGTCCGGTGAGGTGGCCCACAACAGCGCTCTGCGCAGGTCCGGGGCATCGGCGTGCAGCAACCGGAAGGCGTCCACCTGATCCTGGCCCCACAGCTGCGGGCTGACGGCCTCGGCCAGCCTGAGGTAGAACTGTGCGTGGCGGCACCACACGGTTGCCGCGTCGCCACGCGAGCTGAGGTGGTCGCGGGCAAATTCACGAATCGCCTGGAGCATGGATACTCGATCTGCTCCGGTTGGGTCGGTGTACCGACGCAACAGGCTGTGGTGCGCGAGAACGGTCAGAAGGTCTTCGGTAGCCGACTTTGCGTGAGGAGCCAGCCCACGCACGCTGTTGACTGCTGCTATCGTCGGGTCCGCGGCGAAGACGCCAAGCTGATCGAAAAGTTGCCGTTCATCTTCGCTGAGCAGCCGGTAACTCCACGCGATCGTTGCGGTGAGGGTGCGCTGGCGATCCGGAAGATCGCGGAAGGCTGCCGGCAGGGCGGCAAGACTTACTTCCAGGTCGTTGAGGAGTTCGCGTTCGCTGCGATGCCGCAATTGGGCTGCGGCCAGTTCGATTGCGAGTGGAAGGCCGTCCAAGCGGTGACACAGCCGAGCCACGATCGCGGCATTGTTGCTGTCGAGGCGGAACTGTGGATGGACGGCCCGGCCGCGGATTAGGAAAAGTTTCACTGCTGGTACTTCCTGCAGCAAGGGCGGCGGGAGGGGCGGGTCGAGCGGAGGCAGGGCCAACGGCTCAAGCTCATATTCGTACTCGGCGCGCAGTCCGAGAGGGCGCCTGCTCGTGGTCAGGATACGCAGGCCGGGTGCGGCGGTGAGCATATCCAACACAACCGGCCACGCTTCTTCCAGCTGTTCGAAGTTATCCAGGACCAACAGCAGCCGGCGGGAGCGCAGGAATCCAGTCACGGCCTTTACCGTGTCGACGCCAGCCAGGTCCTCCACTCCAAGCGCAGCCGCTATGGTGCCGGGCACTTGCTGGGTCTGAGTGAGCGGGGCGAGGTTGACCCAGCAGACGCCATCCTGCATTCGCGCACCTAGCTCCCTCGCTGCTGCCAGGGCCAGTCGGGTCTTGCCAGTCCCGCCAGGACCAGTGACGGTAACGAGCCTGCAGCCTTCGGTCAAATACAAGGAGCAGAGGGCATCTCGCTCGGATTCCCGCCCAATTAATGGCGTGTAGTCGGCAGGAAGGTTATCCAGTCGTTGCTTGATTCGACGATGCCCATCAGCGGCGGGCGCGTTGAGCGACACATCCTGTTGCAGCACCAACCGTTCCAACTGCCTCAGGCGTGGACCTAGGTCGATACCTAACTCCTCAATGAAGACGCGACGGGCCTCACGGCAGGTCGCCAGCGCATCGGCCTGCCGATCAGAACGGTATAAGGCCAGGACCAGGGATGCCCAGAACCGCTCCCGATACGGATGATTGGCCACCAACGACTGTAAGTCGCCCACCAAGGCGCCGTGCCGACCAAGCGCGAGCTCGACCTCAATCAGGTCTTGGTAGACATCCAGCCGGCATTCCTCCAGCTTGTCCAGTTCCGGGCGGAACAGCTCGATATCAGCCAGGTCAGGAAATACCGACCCCGTAAAAAGCTTCGCTGCCTCGCGGAGACTTTTTGCACCATCAGCCAAAGCACCAGCCTGCACAGCCAACTCACCGGCGTCAACCAACGCATGGAACCGCAGCAGATCCAGCTCATCATCGGTCACACCCAGCACATAACCACCGGGCCGGCTGGCCAGCCGCTGGGAAGCTACGCCCCTGGACCGATCGGGATCCAGCAGGCGGCGAAGATTCGCCACATACACCTGCAACTGCGGGCCCGGCTTCGCGGGCGGGTGGTCACCCCAGACTGCCTCGATCAAGAAATCAGATGACACCACCGAGTTTGCCCGCAAGGCCAGACACTCCAGCACAATCCGCTGCTGAGCAGCACCCACTGCGACCGGAGCACCGTTGACGACGACCTCCAGCGGGCCCAAGACTCGTATCGAAAGTGCACCCATCGCACGCACATCCCTCACCGAACCGACCGGCCACGGGAAGCCGGCCCAGCAAAGCACACAGTCTGGGCGACGCCTGCCCCAGCAGCCGTTCCCGGACACCTGCTCGGAAACTGAACAGTGCCACTTCGTCCCCATCATGCCTCTGCGGCACGCAGAGGTCTAGGTCACCGCTTCGGTGTAGCAGTAACCCGACCGAGCAGCTGCTAGACCAAGGCATAACAGCCGGTCTTCAACCGAAGTATGTTGCCGGGCAAGGATGTGATGCGGTCCACTCGCATGATCATGCGTTGGGGCCGACGCGGCCGACCTGTGCAGCCGCCCGACTGGACAAGTTCGGGCAATCAGCCAACGCGATGGGTTAAGGACCGCTTAAGCCCTCCGCGCGACTCTTAGAAAACGAAAAGCACCGCTGTCCACACTGATTACCGCGACCAGATTAAGGGTCAGAAGTTGTGGACGCACTGCTCGGGTTGACAGCGATACGAGACGCGAAAATAGCCGGCCTATCCCGGTGGATCAAGCCTGCAACTAGTGGTTCAGGATCTCACGCCCATCCACGTCGGAGGGCCCTATATAAGGAGCAAGCCAGTGGTCAAACCAAAATCAATTCATAGACAGACCAGACAGTAGTTCGAGCTCGCACTCGCAAGCACAACAAACTTAAGGCGATACCTGCCGCCTACCACCTGCACGTAAGCAGCTCTCTCTTGAGCTTCTCTTCCCGCAGCATTTTTGCTTCTCCTGTGCACAGGCTGAAGCCCCGTCAGAGCACTACAACAATTAGGCGATGCAACCATGCCTCTCATTAGCACACGACCATTCCATACCCGCACGCATTTGGCCTTAGCCAGCGGCTCTCTACCCCCGGGAGCCAGCCGTCCCATCGCGGCCATGATCACCTGTCTGGCCGTGGCCGCGGCGTTCCTGCTCGTTTCCACGCCTCCGGCGCTGGCCGCGACACCACCCACAGCACCCCCGACGAATTTCACCGCCACACGCATCTTCACCGATGCAAACGAGCTGACCTGGACGGACGCTTCAACGAACGAAAAATACTTCGAAATCGAGACTAAAGACGGCTTTAACAAGCCGTGGGTGAAGACGTGGACAACCTTCGATCCCGCGGCGCCCCCGACCGGTAAGCGATATTCCCAAATGATCAAAGGTCTGCCTGAGAACCGCGTCTTCTGCTATAGGGTCAGCGCCGTAAACGACGCGGGCCGACAGACAACCGGAGAGAAATGTGCTGCACCGGCACTGCCTGCGAAGCCTTTCAACATGACGATAGACCGGATATGGGACAGCAGCATTGAGTTCAAGTTCGAAACCGCAAGTTCATGGACTTGGAGCTACAAGGTTTACACGAAACGGGCAGGCGATGCACCCTGGGTGCTGAATCGAGAGGTGCCTGCTCAGATCTACGACGGAAGAATGTTCACCTATGCCAGAGACTTGCTCCCGGAGCGGTACTACTGTGTCAGGGTCGCCGCCTCAAACTCCAAGGGCGAGAGTGAGCCGAGCAATGAAGCCTGCGGCACCACCAAGATCCGGAGGCCTGCCGCGCCCACCGACCTGAAGGCCCGCAGCGACTCTCCCACAACTGTCACCCTCACGTGGACGGACATATCCACAACAGAGACCGCATACGAGTTGGCCAGAGGGGACGACACGACAATTCGGTCCTGGGGGCCTCTCAGCGGCATTTACACCACAACAATTAGCGGTCTGACACCGGCTACCGACTATTACTACTACCTCAGAGTGAAGAACGATGGCGGCACCAGCTATACCGAGCAAGTCCGCGTGACGACTCAGTCGGCACCGCCACCGCCAACGGAAGTGACCCAGAGCTACTTTGTCCAGCCGACCTACTTCCCCGACGCACCAGTACATTGGCGGATTTACTTGAACCCCAATCTTCCTGCTGGCGCCTACGTCAAGTCCTTTCAATACGTGGTTGGTCCAGATTGGATCATGCACGTCATGAAGCCCGGAAAGCTGTACTCTCAGTGTGGCTCCCCTGACGCGAGCGTCCCCTTAGACGGATACCAACTCGCTACAGCGGATCAGCTGAACGTGCTGTATGGCAGCAGTCAGCCCAAGCTGCCTTTGTGGATTGAGGCTTGCGCATCCAGCCGTAGTGGAAATGCAGGGAATATCACTATCGGGCAGATCCTCATGAACGTAATTTACGTCATCCCGTAAACGGGTAGAGCACAAGGGAGGCCTCGCTAAGGGGCCTCCCTTGTAGTCGCTGGACTAAGGCCCGCCCAACCTCCGGCAAACTTGCGTCTCACAAACGAAGGATTCCGAGAACAAATCGAATCGAGAATGTCGGGTCGATCACTCAAGCCGCACCTTGGTTCTCACAAATAGTTCTCGAATCTGTAAGGTCGAACTGAGACGCCGAACGGAGTTTTGAGAAGAGAAAACCCACGACTACGCGCCGCATCGGCTACGCCCGGGTTTCCACCCGGGACCAGAACCTAGATCCACACGCCCCCTGGCCTACTGCACATCCGCTTTGCCGAGCCGCGCAGTGACTTCCGCTTCCCGTGTGGGGATAGCAGCTGAGGTCACCAGGTTTTTGCTCGGGGTCTCGGCTTCCTCGGTTTCCTCCTCGGTGACCTGTTCAGCGGTTGGGCCGGTCCCTGGGGAATCTGGTTCACCTGTTCCAGGAGTTAGCTGTTCGCGGTATCGGCGTGCGGGTGCTGGACAACCCCATGCTCAGCACGGACGGCAACATGGCCCAGGCGAAACTCATGTTGGGCATCTTCGGAGCACTGGCTGAGTATGAGCGTGACCTCATCCTTGAGCGCACTCATGTTGGACTTGCTGCGGCCCGGGCACGCGGCCGCAACGGTGGCAGGCCTGCCCTGCTGGACAGTCCCAAGATCACCCGAGCCAAGGAACTACACGCCGCTGGCGTTATGTCACCCAAAGAAGTTGCGGATGCTGTAGGCGTCTCCGTTGCGACACTGTACCGATACTTGGCTAAATGAATGCGGCCATCGTTTACACGTAGTTGTAGGCGACCCTCTTCGATCCAAAGGGGCCATCCTGAAGATAGAGACTAACGAATTGACTGGAAGTACCCTTAAGAAGCACCTTTGCCATCTTCCGGACTGTCCAACTAAGCCCGTCATAATCAGTCAAATTGATCTGCACCGAATCGATTGACCTGGTGGCAGAAAAGATGACAAACGAGTACAGACGGTTGGGGAAGACCTCAGTCAAATGCGCGTTGAGGCCTGGGAGCATAAGAAGAAGTTGAACTGCGTCGCTATCGTCGCCCCTTCTGTCCCTTATGTGGACGTAGCACTCTTTTTTATGAGAGCTCAGTCGCCTGTCGAGTTTCTCGTCGGCCCGGGAAGCGAGGGCGACTCGCATCTGTTTCCATACGTGAACGAGCACATCGGCAACCAGCCCAGTTGCAACGGCAGTTAGAAATTCACCCGTGGTGCTCCCGGTGGGGTTGAACGGTGTTGGGGCCACCGTGAGGCCCGAGCGAGCCAGATAGCGCTGCACTTCTTGACCTATGGCATCGGCGGAAGCAAGGTCGCTGTAGGAGCCGTCCATAACGCCCACGCCCACAGTCCCGTGTGGATTCATTGGCTCTTGCCATTCTTCCGTCATACCCGCCCCTCGCGTCGGCCGCCAGCTTCCGTTAAATGTAATCGCTTTTGACTGGCCCCCCAGAGAACGACGCCACCATGGGCACGTTTAGTGCGGCGCTCTACCCCGTTTGGACGCACTGGCGCTGCCAGGAAAAAACTAGCCGCTACTCAAAGCAAGTCCCCGGTTCTCGCCGGGGAACTTTGTCGTTCCACTGTAGCCACTGCCATTAGCCGACGGCAGGGCGTACAAGGGACCAGGAAGCACAGGGCGGCACCGCAGCACCACATCCGTACTTCGCCCCTGTGAAGGGCGGGAACGAGTCTGATCCTCGGTGCCCTCGTCCTCTTGTGTCGAAGGTCCTAGGGTTCCCGATCATCTTGCTGGTCGAAGGCCAAGAGAGGATCACAGCCATAACGCCTATGCTCCCCACCACAGATGATGAGGATAACCGGAGCAGAGCTTGGCCGCGGTCCATCCTCAGTAGCCATTTTGTAGCCACACTCAGAGAATGGCTACGATTTGGAGGGAACGGCAGGAGAATCCCTACCTGTCAAGGTTTTTCTTTTGAGCAATAGAAAACCCCCGGAATCACGGATTCCGGGGGTTCTTCTATGTAGCGGTGGGGAGGCTCGATCTCCCGACCTCACGATTATGAGTCATAAAGTCGGGGACACCTCAGGTAGCAACGGCCGCCGCTATTGCGAATACATCCGCCGGCATCGGTCGATGAAGCTTCCAGGTGATCGCGATGGGTTTCTCCCCCGAGTGCTGCACGTAATCCACCTGGCCCAGGCACGTATAGGGAACTGTCAGCCCGGTCTCGTTGTCGGCCGTGTCCCTCGTGAAGATCAGAATCCTAGAGCCATGGGAGGCCCGGTCAAGGTAGCGTCTTCCCGTCCGGCTTGTAGGTGATGTCGCGTTCTGCGACTCCCAGTGAAACAGCTCGGGACTGATGGCGTAGTCCTTGTACATCGTGGTTGCCGAGTGCTTCCTGTTGTCCTTGTTCAGCGTGACAAAGAAGGCGTCTGTGGACGTTGCAGGACACCATGCAACGCCCTCGCGGTGCTGCACGTTCTTTCCCTGCTCCAGGGAACCGTACTGCAACGCCGCCAGAACCTCTTCGCGCCTGTAGGTGGCATGCGACAGCAGCGGGATGTGCTGCAGCCCCGCACCGAGGCTCTTCGCTGCATGCTTTGATGCCGCCACTCCCAGCTTCACCACCTGACGGATCTCGCGGCACACAAACTGGTAGCCGCGCAGGTGGTCCAGGCCGTCGTCGTACGTTTTGAACCCGCCACCGTCATCCCAGAGCGTGTAAAAAAGCATCCGCGCAAAGGCCTGTTCGCGCATGCCGAGCTCCGCGTAGCGGGGCGCGTCAGGGGCAACAAGCATGGAATATGCGGCGGCACGTTCCGGATCGTCCACGTGGATCAGCGCAGCCATCCGGCCGAGCAGCTTCTTCTCCTCCGCGTCCGACAGCTCCTCGATCTTTCCGCGAAGCACGGTCTCCAGAGGTGAAAGCCCCTCGATCAGCCCTGCCTGCCGGAGGTAGCCGGTCCACGAATCCCTGGTGGAACGGTAGATCGTCTTCACGTCGTTCCCCGACCGATCCAGATAGGCCTCCAGCTCGGTCTCCGCGTATGAGCCGATGTCCCGGACCAGCTGTGCCCGGTTGAACCGCAGCTGTGCCTTGATGTTGTCCAGGACCACCTTCTGCGCCACCCGGTCCAGCATGATCTGCGAGCCGGACGGCAGGAAGGGAAACTCGTCCTCGACGGCCTTCTCCAGCTCCTTGCGGCCGTAGCCGGTCAGCGCCCGGTAGCGCAGATCAAAGCGGAACTCACGGCGTTGCTGGCCGATGAAGTCCAGGACCGTCAGCACCGCTTTGCCCTCGGCCCGCCGGAGCCCACGTCCTAGCTGCTGGAGGAAGATTGTGGCGCTCTGGGTGGGCCGGAGCAGAAGGATGGTGTCCACCTGCGGCAGGTCCAGGCCTTCATTGAAAAGGTCAACGGCGAAGATGCAGTTGATCTCCCGCTTGCCCAGGCGCCTGAGGGCTTCCTCGCGGTCTGCATTGTCAGTGGTGCCGTCAACGGCGACGGAGGCAATGCCGGCCCGGTTGAACACTTCCGCCATGTAGTGGGCGTGCTGCACGGAGACGCAGAAGCCGATGGCTCGCATCTGGTCCGTGCTGGTGACCTTGTCCCTGAGTTCGCGGATGACCTTGGCGGCGCGGGCATCGTTTCCGGTGTAGAGGGCACTCAGCTGGGTGGTGTCGTATTCGCCGCGTTTCCATTCCAACTGGCTCAGGTCGACGTCGTCCGAGACGCCGAAGTAGTGGAACGGGACCAGCAGGTCAGAGTCCAATGCGTCCCACAGCCGCAGTTCGCTGGCGGTGCGGCCGTCGAAGAACTGCTTGGCGACGTCGACGCCGTCGCCCCTTTCAGGCGTCGCCGTGAGACCGAGGAGCTGCTGTGGTTCCAGATGGTCCAGCAGGCGGCGGTACGTGGGCGCCATCGCGTGGTGGAACTCATCGATTACGACGACGTCGAAGAAGTCAGGCTCCAGCTGCTCGATGCCGAGGGAAGACAGCGACTGGACGGACGCGAAGATTTGCTTCCACTCCCGCGGCTTGTGGTCCCCCACATAGAGTTCGCCGAAGGCGCCGTCCTGCATGACGTCGCGGTAGGTGCGCACCGCCTGCTTGAGAATCTCCTGACGATGGGCGACGAAGAGTAGCTTTAGGTCTCTGCCGGCGGTTTCGCTCAGCCGCTTGTAGTCCAGAGCCGCGATGACTGTTTTGCCGGTGCCCGTGGCGGCGACCAGAACGTTGTGGTTGTAGCCCTTGAGGCGCTCAGCTTCCAAGTCCTCCAGAATCTCCTCCTGATGCAAGAACGGCTGAACCTCAAGGCCGGTTACTGCATCCGGTGCCGCTGTGCGGCGACCGCCGTTGCGTTCCAGTGCGGCGTCCAGCTTTTTGCCGTCGCGGTCCGGGTCGTAGCTTTGGAAGGCGCGCTGCTCCCAGTAGCTGTCAAAGGTAACCTCGAACTTTTGAAGGAGTGCGGGCGTTGCGATAGAACTGAGCCGGACGTTCCATTCCAGCCCGTCCAGGAGAGCAGCCTGGCTCAGGTTCGAGCTGCCGACGTAGGCGGTGTCGAAACCGGTGTTCCTGCGGAACAGCCAGGCTTTGGCGTGCAGCCTTGTTGCCTGCGTTTCGTAGCTAATTTTCACCTCGGCCCCGTACCTTTTCACAAGTTCGTCGATGGCTCGGCGTTCCGTGGCGCCCATGTACGTGGTGGTGATGAGTCGGAGCTTGGCGCCGCGTTCTTTCAGTTGTTTAAGGGCCGGCTCCAAGAGCCTCAGTCCGGTCCACCGGACGAAGGCGCAGAGTAGGTCGACAGTGTTCGCGGATTCCATCTCGGCCCGGAGCTCGGCGGCAAGATTTGGTTCATCCTTGCTGTTGGTCAGCAACGCTGAGTCGCTGAACTTGGTAGTGGGCCGGCGAAGTTGGCGGCGCTTGAGTGTGTCCGGGCGGTGGAGGGACTGGAGCTGGTAAGGGACATCCGTGATTAAGTCGTCATACCGAAGCTGTTGAAGAAGTCGATTGGCTATAGCCACCCGGTCAGCTGGCTTCGCTCCAGCGAGAGCCTTCCGAACAGCGTCTGCCACATGGCGGGAGAGGATCTCCGGAGTGTCTTCGTCGTCTATTGGCCCAAAGTGTGGTTCCAACTGCGGAACTTTTGACAGACTTGCCGTCAGCCCATGGGTACTGAGCAATTCATATAGACCTTCGGGCAATTGTTCAGTTATCTGTCCCCCAGCACGTATGTTCACGGGGACAGGCTATGTGGTGATGGCGAAGGACCCAAATGAAAGGCGGGGGACAGGGTACTCGAAGAACATTTAATGCTTTGGTGGTCCCGTTGCTGCGTCTTCCGCGTACACGAGGCGTGCTATCCGAATGCCATCTGGCGGCGTGCTTTGACGGAAGTTGGTCGCGAAAGTGATGTTGCCGCGGGAATGTTGGTAGTAGCCCAATAGGATCGCGCCCAATATTTATACTCGCCGCGCACACCCACCAACAACTGCTGGTGCTGCAGCATCGGCCAGCAGTCCGTCCATTAGTAGGCCACGTCTGTAATCGAACCGATGTCTGTCCCGCTCATTCGCCTGTAGAGGGTGGTTGCTTGTTTTTCAGTCAAAGAGGCCACGTGGTCACTAGCAGCGCGGACTTCATTTTGGTGCTCCTCCAAGTCTTCTAAGCGATCAGTCGGGAGAAGATGTTCAGCATCCTCCGTGTGCCAGCGCAGGAGTTCCTTCACCATGTGCTTTTGTCCTCGCTGCTGGCCTGTGAGCTCAGGTCGGTCGATGACATAACACCAAATAAGCTCCTTCAACAAGTCGCACATAAGCCTACGGTCGTCGGGTACGGACAACCTGGCACCGTAGCGTGTAAGGCTTCCGCTATACGTTGCTGTCTGTTGCAGCGAGATGTCAGTCAGCATATGGCGGATCAAGGATCGGGTGGTTGCTGCAAGCGCGCGTCGATCGGTATGACTTCCACGGAATGGGCCAAAGAACCGGAAAAAGTTACTGAAAGTTCCTAACAGAGCTACCGCGGCATCACGGTCGAAGTTTTCGCCCCATTTTCTCTCCACGTAGTAGAGAAAGTAAGAGCATTCCTCAGACTCCTGCGAAAGGTCCAACTCACCATTCGGTGTCGTCGGAAAAGCAACTATCGATGGTAAGGGAATGAAACCCGCCCGAAAAAAGTCCTCGAGGTCGTGGCAGGCATAGGTTATGTCATCGGCCCAGTCCATGATTTGCTCTTCAACGGGTCTCGATGAGGGGTAACCTCCGGCGAAAAGCCAGTCGGCTTCATCCACATCCTCAGCGTATATTCCGAATTTTCGACTTTTGTCTACATTCGTCGCTTCCGCATTTGCTTCGGCCGAGGCCGGAGCAACTCGACGCCACGGATATTTGGTCGTGGCGTCGAGTGTTGCCCGAGTGAGGTGTAGCCCACGATGACCGCCATGGCTCCGGTCGGAGAGGTAAGTCAGAATGCGGAAGTTCTGAGCGTTGCCTTCGAAGCCATCTACAGTGCCATCGTCCGATTGCGTCATGAGTTCTGTATAGGTGTCTCGGAGTGCAGTCTCGCCGGCATGGCCAAATGGGGGATGTCCTATGTCGTGCGCAAGACAGGCTGTCTCAACGAGGTCCGGGTCCGGGCCATTGCCACCGTTTTGAAGCGTCAACATCTCGGACATGCGGCGTCCAACCTGGGCCACCTTCAGGCTGTGAGTCAGACGCGTGTGATAACCGCCCAACTCGTCAGCGGGAACTACCTGCGTCTTGCCGGCAAGAGCCGAGAAAGCACTCGAGTATAGGACCCGGTCCCGGTCGTGCTTGAAAGGAGCCCTCGGGTCGACTTCCTCGTGATTATGCGTTGTCCCTAAACCCTGCTGCTCCAGATCCTCGCCCGAATACCCTGAGTCTCCAATAGTCATTCAGAAAGAGTAACGCAGGCTAGTCGCGTTTCATCAATGCTTCTTTGGTGGCGGAAATCATTCCTTTGAATGGTCCGTTCCAATGCGCTCTAAGCTCTTCAGCTGCAGCAGAGAGCTGAAGGCCAGAACCGTCGTTATCAAGCAATCCTTGATCACCCAAATCGCCCAAGACCGCCATCAGAGCATCCGGCAGTTCTCGCCGACTAAAAGGATTCGGCGCGACGTTCACAGTGGAAGAAACGTAACTGAGCAACACGCGACGAGGCACCGGCCTCGAGTAGACCTCGTTATGAGCAACGACTAAAGCAAGAACGAACCGATGATGGTCCGGAAGTGTCGCGAATTCCTTAGGAAACGACTTCAACTGGGCGGGGCGCGCGGCTAATGTGGCAGGCACTCTGACTCCTATAATGTGACGTAACCAGGCGGCTACCTCTACTAAACCACCAATCCCCGACATTCTTAGGGAGGCTGTCGGGGCTTCTACATCCGGGTCTCCCAAAGTCTACTTCATCTAGACAACGTTTGTGAGGGCCGCGCTAGTTCCTGCGACGACCTTGATAATTGGTTTCCGAAACCACGCCTTCTCAAGGCGGCAGTCAACATGGAGGGCCAGCGCCGGAGCTCCTGTGGCAGTCGCCACCGATGCGTAGGCGTTGACGGTAAAACCGAGAAGGCGCCGCTGCCCGGGCTAGCGGCGGCCATCTCGCCGAACGCGCACATCACCAGGACGATCAGCCTGCCGGCTCCCACATCCCGTCCCGCGTTGAACCTGAGCCGTTGCGGACGCAGACGACCGTCTACGCGCGGTCGTTGCTGGTCGCAGTTGAAGGTCGCGACGGTAAGCAGGCGCAGTTGTCCGGAAAACCCGTGCGAACGCGGACCACGTAGAAGCAGCAGGCTTGTTGGTACCGGCCGGCGGGACGTGGAACGACGACGACGTCGGACCTCATGAGGCCTCTAACAACCCATAACGACAACGCCCTGGTCAGGGAACACATTCTTAGGGAGTACTACGGCAACGACCAGGTGCACCGTCGAGGGCGGTCCCGGCCATCACCACGTACGACCGGTTCGCGATGATCCCTGCCTTGCGCGGGCAGAACGAACCGAAGGACCTTGGGAAACCGCTCAACACCTTTGCTGCCGACTGGCTGCACCACGGCATGGCCGAGTGGACGGTCCCAGGGAACGTAGACGACTGCAAGTTCCGGTCACTGTAGCCCCACGAAACAAGGCGGGCATGGCCTTTCCGCAGGAATAGACCGTGCGCGGCAACAAGACAGAGCAGGTCAAGGCCCGGAACGAACGTAACGCCCCGCTCTCGTGAACCAGTGCGCCTGCAGGGCCGAAAACCTGCAGGCGCACTAGCGACTCATTCCTCTTGCCCTTGCTCTTCCTCAACCTCCGGCTGAGCAGGAGCGGCCTGTGGCGCCGGCAGCGTGAAGCCTGCCACTGGATGTTCTCTCTCAACCAAACCCGGGACCTTTACGCGCATTTCTACCTCTCATTGGCGCAGACATGACTCCACTTACCATGCGTAGACGTCCATGATGGTCTCACCAGCGCCTACGAGGCGCGGTTGTCAAGGCGTGTCCGACCGGTTCGTCTTCCCTCGCGAACATTCCAGCAAAAAGGAGGGCTAGCACAACGAGGAGGAACATCACGCTGAATGCAATGAAGATGCTAAGGAACCCAATCTCCGTCCGCGTGACGACGATAGCGAGGCAGCAGCCTAGGGAAAACAGGTTGAGGACAACCGCAGCCTCCCGCCACTTTGTGATCCTTCGGCGCAACCTCTTTCGCGGAATATGAACGGGCGAAAGCCGGTCCTCCAGCGCCAGAAAGACCAAAAGCGCCGGAATAACCTGGGCGAGCAGGCCTGCCGCATTCACATCTATAGTCATGCGCGCAGCCTATCTTCACTCACTGACAATGGCCCCACTCCGGGACCCATTGTCGACCAGAAGGGAGGCCGTTGGCCGTGAGACGCAGCAGGCGAGGACGGATTCAGCATCGGCGAACATCGGGCACGATCCAAGACGGGGTCTGCTCAGGAGACTCCAAACGCTCGACTTCGTCGAAGCGCTCAAGCAGTTCTTGGCGCAGTGCAGCATTCGCGTTCTGCCACCCAGAGCGGGGCACTAAGCGCCGCTCCTCGAGCCCTGAGCCAGACGCAATATCACTGCACCGCAGATATGTACTATGAACCACGCGTCGTCCACAGTGGAAGTGGTGGCGGCGTGAGCGTCACCATATGTGCTCCTGTCCGCGGACACCCAATTCATGACCTTGTCTATTGCCTCCACCATCGGCTGATCATGGGACGCGAAGATTCCCTTGTTCTTGGCGGACTTAATGAGAGGTCCAAGAGCATTTCCCGCACACCCCATTGCGGTAAGGGTCTCCTGAAGAGCCGTCCCTGCATCTGTTATGGCGTCGCCCGGCTTGCCATCAGCAATCTCGTCCAACGCGTCCCTGTAAGCTCGTTCCGCAGCCTCGAAGTCCTTCCGTCCGGCCAATAGAGTGAGCACAGGCGCAATAACAGCTTGGTGCATTTCCAAAGACGCGAACTCAACCATCTGGCCGGCAACAAAGTCATAAGAAATTCGGTGCTCGCGGAGCACAGCACTGATTTCGCTGGCGAACTTGTCTGCAGATCCCCAGTCAGTCGAACTCACATTCTTTAAGGCGTGATAGGCAGCTTCAATACAGGTAGGCATATCGTCGTCGCTGCAGGATGCGATGTAATACCGAAAGTCATTCACCTCGTTATACTTGGATGCGACGAGATAGAACAGGCCTTCATCGCGGAGGATAAGGCGACGTGCCTCAGCAGCTACCTCACCAGCATAGTAACCTCCGATATCATCAAGAGCATGTAACACCTTGACTCGGAACTTATCCTCGAACTGATCCGTCCACAGGCTTACTCCCTGCGCCTCCTGCTCAGCGTAGGCCTGCAAGCGTTTGCGTCGCCCGAACAGCATGGACACCCCTTCTTACAACTCGGTTCAACGGCCAAGCCTACTTCACCAGCTATTCCCATTCACGGCGCTCGGTTAAGGTCGCCTCTCCCCTATTGCCGTCGAGTTTGCGTGTAGTGGTCACAGTCTTTACTCGCGCTAGGACGCTGGCAGCAACTCTCCATTTGACTGTGGAGGAGATCTACCGTTCGCGACGGCGCTCCGAACTTCTGAATTGACAGAGTCGGAGAAGTTGGCAGCGAATACGTTCCGTTGGCTTACCGTGTTTTTGTTGCTAATCGCAAGAGCAATGGCCCTGTTCTTTGTTCTGGGAAATGGTTCTGGTATCCCGTGGCTCGACAGTGCAAGTGACGAGGAAGCCTACGCTCCCTCATCCAACGGACCATCCTCCTCGCTGGAGCGTTTGGCCTTGCTGGCTATCTCGCTCGACAGGCGCACCAACACAGATCAATGGCCAACTGGGCAGGCTCCATGGCTGTCCAGTTGAAAATTTTTGATACATATTTGGCTGCCTTTGATAGTCCTGAGACGAAAGATGAACTACGAAAGGCCTTCACCGCTCGCGTCTTGGGGGAGCATCCAACAATAAAGGGAGAACCGCCAATTGCACCCTCGGCGGCTGCCATGGATACGGCTGTTGAGTGGGCAGCAAAATTCAGCCGTGGCGGTAAGTGACCGGCAGTCAGCTTCAGGGAGAACTCAGCACCACTGAGTCCTACAACCTTCGTTGCCGGAACATCGGGAACGACTCCCGTACCCGGTCCACCGTCTCCCGCGAAACATCCACTGTCAGCACCCCAGGCTCCAGCCCAAGGTCAGCCTCGACCACCCCCATCGGGTCCACCAGCACGCTCCGGCCCACGGACACGGGCGGCGCCTGGCAGACCCCCGCCACGTAGACGCTGTTCTCGATCGCCCGCGCCGCGTTCAGCGCCAGCCACTGTTCCGTCTTGTGCTCGCCCGGCACCCAGGACGAGCACACCAGCAGGACCTGCGCGCCGGCGTCGGCCAAAGACCTGGCCAGCTCCGGGAACCGCAGGTCGTAGCAGGTCATCAGCCCGAACCGAACTCCCCCGTGCTCGAACACCACCGGATCGCTGGACGGCCCCGGCTTGATGAACTCCGACTCCCCGAAGCCCTGCGCGTCGAACAGGTGGATCTTCCGGTAGGAAGCCAGCAGGCCGCCGTCGGGCCCGAAAGCCACCAAAGTGTTGTACGCTCTGCCCGGCTCGTTCGAGGTTTCCACCACGCCCGCCACCAGCGCGATGCGGTGGCGGACGGCGATAGCGGCGAGCTCCCGGCAGACGGGCCCGTCCAGCGGCTCGGCCACCGCCGGAAACGTCGCGTCGACCTTCTTCTTTTCGTAGGTGGCGTACTCCGGGAAGGCGACCAGCGAGGCGCCGTCGCGCGCCGCCTCAGCGGCGAACCGGTCGATCGCGGCGAGATTGCCACGGATGTCGGTACCCGACTCCAGCTGCCCCAGCCCAATCCTCACAGCTGTTCCTTCCCTCGGCCCGCCGGCCAAACTACGAACGGTCAGGCTCAGGCGGCGGCCTCGACCGTCGCCTTCTCCGTAGCCGTCATCTCCGGCGGCGAAGCCTTGAACCCACGCGTGAGCAGGGCCAGGACCACCACACCCAGCGCCAGCCAGGACACCCCCAGCGTAATGGCATTGCTGTCCAGCTGGGACAGCAGGTAGGCGCAGATGATCGCGCCGACCACCGGCACCACCACGTAGGACACCGGTTCAGCTGCTGCCCGGCCCGGCGCTGGCGCACGTAGTGGAACACCACCGAGGCGTTCACCAGCGTGAAGGCAGTGAAGGCACCAAAATTGATGAACGACGTCGACGTGGCCACGTCCAGGAAGACCGCGATCAGCCCCACGACGCCGGTGACCACCAGGTTGGGCACCGGGGTGTGGAACTTCTCGCTGAGCCGGCCGAAGACGGCCTTGGGCAGGACGGAGTCGCGGCCCATCGCGTACAGCAGCCGGGAGGCGCTGGCCTGCGCGGCGAGGCCGGAGGCGAACTGCGCCACCACCAGGCCGGCCAGGAAAACGGCGCCGAACAGCTGCCCGCCGATCTGCAGGGCGATGGAGCTGGCAGCGGAGGCCGAGTCCTCGAACACGCCGCCGGGGTGGACCCGCTGGGTCACGTAGGACACCGCCACGAAGATGCCGCCGCCGATCAGGGCCACGAGCATGATGGCGCGCGGCACGGTCCGGCGCGGGTTGATGTCGTTGAAGAACGGCTGCCCGCTGGCCAGTCCCCCGTGACGATGGTCAGAACTCGAATGCCACTCTCCCTCGGCACGCGAAAAAGCAGAAGATCCCCGGAAAATGATCGACAACGGGCTGACCAGCCCGTCGCCGGAGGCTCCCGGTAGCCGCGTGGTTTGGCAGTACATAGGGGAAGCCCCACCAGCAATGCTGAAGGGGCTTCGACTGTTTTGATTCCGTTATGACGAACATCATCTCCCGAACTTGCGGGAATCCCGGTGCTTCCTGCCTCGTCACCGGCAGGCCACCTGGACCAGGTCCACGGTGTGTTCCAAGGTTCCCCTGTTGTTCGTTCCCGCCCTTCTTTCGAAGAACGTATTAACAGTGTTACGCCTGGTTTTCCGGTGGCGCAAGAGCCGAATTTCCAGTGGATTTAGGGCTTCCGGGACGGCCTCAGCCAGGCATGTACCAGGGGATCACGCCTGGGAATGGACCACCAGGACAGGACATTGTGCGTGGTTGACCACCTGAGTCGAGACGGAGCCCAGGTGCAGCCCGGGAAATCCCCCGTGGCCCCGGGAGCCAACGACAACAAGATCAGCGTCTTTGGCAGCGTCGAGAATCGCCGACGCCGGTGAATGGGTGTCAACGAGCTGACCTTCAGCGGTCACGCCGCCGTCTGCGGCGGCCTTCAGCGCCTCGCCCTGGACCATCCGCGCGATCTGCTCCGGAGACTCTTCGGCGGCAATTTCACCTGCAGCCGTTTCCAGAACAGCCGGATACCACGCCAGCGGCGGCTTGTTCCAGGCGGTGACGAGGCGGAGTTGGCCGTTACGCTGCCGTGCCTCATCGATGGCCCAGTCCAGTGCTGCCTGGGAATGTCCGGAACCGTCAAAACCCACAACAATCACGAACGGACCGGTGCTGGTCATTTGTCCTTTCCTTTCACTGCCTCGCCTCGATTACCGAGCCGTATCGCGTGGAGGGTACGGCTGCTCCTGCCGGGTGACCGTCCCCGCGGTGTCACCACCATCGATGACGAATTCGGCTCCGGTCACGAACGACGATTCGTTGGAAGCCAGGTACAAAACCAGGTCCGCGACCTCCCCCGGATGACCTATGCGGCCCAGTGCCACATGGCTCATGTCGAACTCGATGTCGGCCGTCATCGGGGTTGAGATGACTCCGGGATGGACCGAGTTGACCCTGATGCCATGGGGTCCCAAGTCCAGCGCCGCGCTCTTGGTCAGTCCCCGCACGCCGAACTTCGAGGCCGTGTATCCGGGGATCTGTTCGTAGCCGCGAATGCCGGCTATTGAGGAAATGTTGATGATTGACCCGCCTTTGGAATGCTTCAGGGCCGGGATCGCGGCCTTGATCCCGTTGAAGGTGCCGGTCAGGTTGACGGCGATGACGGCATTCCACTGATCCAAGGTGTAGTCCTCGATGGAGGCGAAGTTCACGATGCCCGCATTGTTCACCAGGATATTGAGGCCCCCGAACGTTTCGACGGCGGCACCCACCGCTGCCTCCCAGTCCTGCGGACTGGTCACATCAAGGTGGACATAGAGCGCCCCGGAGCCCATGCGCTCCGCGGTCTCCTTTCCCTCCTCGTCCAGGACGTCCCCAATGACCACCCTCGCCCCTTCGCCATGCAGCCGCGCCGCCACAGCGGCCCCAATCCCCCGCGCGCCACCGGTGACCAGTGCTACTTTGTCGATGACCCGTTCCATGTGAGGCTCCTTCGGTGATGCTGGCGGATGAGAGGTTCGGTTCCGGCCCTCATGGTTCCATCGGACGTCCGTGCCGGCTTCTGGGGTAGAGTCCAAAGTCCCCGGAGCCGCGGCCCGGGGTCCAGGCAGCAGGTGAAGGCCGTGTTTGCCATGCGAAAGGACGCGCCCGGCCAAAGCCGGACGCGCCCTTCCCGCACACTGAACCCGCAGCGGGGTTCAGCGCCTGAATCAGTCGACGAGGACCGGCTCCTTTTCACGGTCAGAAGACTCAATCCGGCCCACAACCTTCCGGCCGCCTCGGTGGTTCAGCCAGTTCGCCACCGCCAGCAGCGCCACGAGCCCAAAGGTGCTCAGGAGCTGCGGCCGGGAATCCTCGCCGATGAAGCCCACCGTGAAGATGGCTGCGAGGATGACCAGGCCAACCACCGTGAGCCAAGGGAAGCCGGGCATCCGCAGGGGAAGTTCCGTTCCCTCGCGGTCGGCGCGGAGGCGCAGCGCGAGCTGGGCCAGGAGCGCGGACGTCCACACCAGCAGGCAGGTCGAGCCCACGATGTTGAGCAGGACGCCAAGGACCATCTCGGGGAAAACCAGCTCCAGCACCACCGTGACAACACCGAAGGAGACACTGGCCAGCACGGCAACAACCGGCACCCGCGCCGAAGACACCGAAGCAAGCCAACGCGGCGCCTCACCCCGCTCCGCCAGGGAGAACGCCATCCGGGAGGCACCGTAGAGGTTGGCGTTAAGGGCGGAGAGCAGGGCGGCGACGGCAACCAGGGTGATGGCGGTGGCTGCACCGGGCATGCCGGCGGCCTCCAGGACGGCGGCGAACGGGCTCTTCAGCCCGGCAGAACCTACGGGAACCACGGCAGCGATAATGAAGATGGCGCCGATGTAGAACACCAGGATGCGCCACAGCACCGTGCGTACTGCCTTCTTCACGCTGCGGGCCGGCTCGGCGGTCTCGGCTGCCGCGACGGACACGATCTCGGTGCCGCCGAACGCGAACGCCACCACGAACAGCGCCGTCGCGATCCCGCCGAAACCGCCCGGGGCGAAACCGTCGCCCATGAAGTTGGCCAGGCCCGGTGACTGGACACCCGGCAGCCAGCCGAACAGCAGCGCAGCGCCCACCGCGAGGAACCCGACGATCGCTGCCACCTTGAGCAGGGCGAACCAGAACTCGAACTCGCCGAAGTTCTTCACGCTGGTCAGGTTCACGGCGGTGAGCACCACGATGAACACGAACGCCATCAGCCACACCGGCAGCGCGGGGAAGATAGTGGCCAGCAGGCCCGCCGCACCCAGCGCTTCGGCCGCAATCACGACGACGAGCTGCAGCCACCAGAGCCAGCCCACCGTGGCTCCGGCCACCGGACCGTAGGCCTTGGCCGTGTAGACGGAGAAGGCGCCGCTGTCCGGATTGGCGGCGGCCATCTCGCCAAGCGCCCACATCACCAGGATGATCAGGGTGCCGGCCACCAGGTAGGAGATCAGCACGGCCGGGCCGGCGGCCTGGATGCCCGCGCCGGAACCGATGAAAAGGCCCGCGCCGATGGCGCTGCCGAGCCCCATCATCGTTAGCTGGCGGGGTTTGAGGGCGGCGCCGAGGGCGCGCGCAGACGTCTTTGTCTGTTGTTCCATGGGAATTCCTCTGTTAGGTGGAACGGGGTTGGGGTTTGGGGTTTGCGGTTAGAGCGTTGTCAGTGCCGCATGGGCTGCGAGGACCCGGAGCACGCGGTTGTTGGAGGCGGGGTCGGCAACGGTGATCCGCACGCCGTCGCCCTGGTACGCCCGGATCAGGATGTCCGCGGCGTTGAACGCGTCCACCAGCGTCGCCAGGCGGTGGCCGTCGGCACGGATCCACAGGAAGTTGCCCTGGCTCGGCTGCAGCTTCCAGCCCTGGGCTTCCAGCTCCGCGGCCATCCGGGCGCGCTCCCGCTTCACGGCGGAGACCCTGGCTTCCATCTCCTCCCCCGCATCCAGCGACGCGATGGCCGCCTTCTGCGCCAGCGCACTGACTGCGAACGGCAGGGCGGTGCGGCGCAAACCTTCGGCGACTGCCGCCGTCGTAATGGCGTAGCCTACGCGCAGGCCGGCGAGCCCGTAGGCCTTGGAGAAGGTGCGAAGGATGCAGACGTTCGGGTACCGGCGGTAGAGCGCCAGGGAGTCGGGGCCGCTGCCGGCGTCGGCGTACTCCACGTAGGCCTCGTCGATCACCACCAGGACGTCGGAGCGGACGGACTGCAGGAAGGCCTCGAGTCGGTCGTGGCTGATCGGCACGCCGGTGGGATTGTTGGGCGTGCACAGCAGGATGACTTTGGTGCGGTCGGTGACGGCCGCGGCCATCGCGTCCAGGTCGTGTCCCTCGGCGTCGTCCAGCGGGACGCGGACCGGCCGGGCCCCGGCCAGCTCCACCAGGATGGGGTACGCCTCGAAGGAGCGCCACGCGAAGACCACTTCATCCCCGGCGTCGCACAGGCCGGTGATGATCTGCTGCAGGACCCCGACGCTGCCGGGACCCACCGCCACCTCCTCCAAGGAGACCCCCAGGTGCCGGGCGAGCCGTTCGCGGAGTTCGACGGCGGCCATGTCCGGGTAGCGGGTCATCCTGCCGGCCGCCTCGGCCACCGCCGTGACGGCTGCGGGCAGCGGGTCATAGTGGCTTTCGTTGCTGGCGAGGGCCGCGACGTCCGCGCCGGAGCCGCGCCGGCCCGGCACGTACGACGGAAGGCCGGCGACGGCGCCACGGAGGGTAGGCAGCGCCGTTTCGGGACCGGCCAAAAGCTGATTACTGGTCATGGGTTCCGATCATGGAAGTGACCCGGACCACATTGCAAGATACGCTCTAGCCATTGGGACTTCTGCTCAACTTCTAGCAACTGTGGTGAAAATATGACCATCGCGAACCCTCGCACCCTGGATTCCCTCGACGGCAGGATCATCCTGGCCCTGGACAAGGACCCCGAAGCCAGCGCCCTGGCACTCTCCCGGACACTCGGCGTCGCCCGCAACACCGTCCACGCCCGCCTTGCGCGCCTGGAGCGCAGCGGCGCGCTCCGCTCATTCAGCCGCAGGCTGGACCCCGCCGCGCTGGGCTACGACCTGATGGCCTTCCTTTCACTCTCGATCAGCCAGACCCGCACCGGCTCGGTGGAGAACGGGCTCGAGGCGATCCCGGAGGTCATCGAGGTGCACGCCACCACCGGCGACGCGGACCTCGTAGCCAAGGTGGTGGCACGCGGCACCGGCGACCTCTACCGCATCACCAACCAGATCCTGGAAATCGAAGGGGTCCAGCGCACCAGCACGGCCATCTCCATCCTGGAACTCATGCCGCCGCGCTACGACGGCCTCATCAGCCGGCTGTCCGAGCAGGAATCCCGCACTCCGGACTGACCGCAGGGCGTGCCCATGAATGGGCAGATTGTCACTTCACGCGCTTCCGGCTGACAAAAGTCCCAGCAGGATCCAGCGGTATTGCGAATGTGAGACGCAGGCCACACGATGCCTGCATGACTTCTCTTACGGTGTCCGGCCGCGTGGCGCAGGTTCTCAGCAGCTATGTCAGTGACGTCTTCGGCGTCATGGGCAACGGCAACGTCTACTTCCTGGACGCCGCGGAAAAGCAGGGTCTCCGCTTCTCCCCCGTCCGGCATGAAGGCGCCGCCATCGCCGCGGCCGACGCCTACTACCGGGCCTCGGGACGGCTCGCCGCGGGCACCACCACCTACGGCCCCGGCTACACCAACGCGCTCACCGCCCTCGCCGAGGCGGTCCAAGCGCAGATCCCCGTGCTGCTGGTTACCGGAGATGCCCCCACCAGCGGAGCCCGGCCGTGGGACGTGGACCAGGCGGCCATCGCCGCCGGCCTCGGCGCGGCCACCTTCACCGTCACCCGCGACGCCGCGGGCGCCATCACCCGGCAGGCGGTGGACTACGCACTCACCCGGCGCACCGCCGTCGTGCTTGCCATCCCCTACGACCTCGCCGCGCTGGAGACTGCGGACGAGGAGCTTCCGGTGCCGTGCGCGCCAAAGGTGAGGGACGACGTCGACGGCGGCCTTGGGCAGGCAGCCCGCCTGCTTGCCGGGGCAAGGCGGCCGCTGATCCTGGCCGGCCGGGGTGCGCACCTCGCCGGAGCCGGGCCGGAGCTCCGCGAGCTCGCCGATCGGCTCGGCGCACTGACCGCCGGAACCGCCCTGGCGCTCAACCTCCTCAAAGGCGAGGGGTACCTGGGCGTCGCGGGCGGTTTCGGCACCGACACTGCAGCCGGGCTCATGGGCGAGGCCGACGTGGTCCTGGTGGCGGGGGCAAGCCTGAGCCCGTTCACCATGCGGTTCGGGCACCTGCTGGGCCCGAATGCCACGGTCATCCAGATAGACACCGGGCTGCAGCCGACCAACCCGCGGGTGGACCTGTTTGTCAGTGCGGATGCGAAGACTGCTGCTTTGCGGCTGTTGTCTTTGCTTGACGGTGACCTTGCTGCTGGAGCATGGCGTGCTGAAGCTTCGCGGCGTCTGGCTGCCGGGCCGGGCCACGATCCCGGCTCCACTGAAACCCCGGACGGCCGCTTGGACCCGCGCGCTTTGGCCACGGCGCTCGATGCTGTACTGCCGGAGCGCCGCACGGTGGTGCAGGACGGCGGGCACTTCATTGGCTGGGCGCCCATGTACTGGAACATCCCGCGGCCGCAGGACCTGGTGATGGTGGGGACCGCTTATCAGACGATCGGGCTGGGGCTCGCCAGCGCCGTCGGGGCGGCTCGTGCCGTGGAGGAAGGACGCACCTTGGTACTGGCCTCCGGCGACGGCGGCTTCCTGATGGGCCTGTCCGACCTCGAATCGCTCATCGCCGCCGCCCGTAGCGCCATTGTCGTGATCTACAACGACGCCGCCTACGGGGCGGAGATCCACCAGTACGGCTCCCAAGGCCTGACCGAAAAGCCGATGCTGATCCCCGAGGTGGACTTCGCCGGTGTTGCCCGCGCGCTCGGTGCGGAGTCGGCGGTGATCCGGTCGCTTGGTGACCTATCCACGCTGCAGGACTGGATCGACGCCGGCGCCCGTGGCACGTTCGTGGCCGACTGCCGGATCACCTCCACCGTCCGGGCGCCGTGGCTCAGTGAATGGATGAAAGCCTCCCAAGCAGCGAAGGCGGCGGCGGCCGCCGAGTAATTCTCGACGCCGTGATGAGTGATCAGGCGTGCCAAGCGATTGCATTATGGATAAAAGAGGCGACGCGCTGAACGGAAGCATCGCCGGACGGGTGACCAGCTAGATACGTTGCCGCTGCTTCACGAACGCACTCGTCCAGATCAGACCAGGAGATCCAGCAAAAGACTTCAGGTATCCGCGCCATAAGCTCGGACTCAGAAGGGAGCGATTGGTCGCCGACACGCTCCAGAACAGGGCCGAGGAAACGTCCCACTGCTTCGGTGATTTCGAGTTGGCCGTTCCCCTTTACTCGGAGTGGCGGTGTTACACCCAAGAGGAAGAGTATGGGGGCAGCAGAACCGGCCTTGGACAGAAGCGCGATGTATTCCCGTGCAAGTTGTTCGGGCTGGAAACTGCCGTACCGGATGCGTTTAGCTTCAACCAGTGTGTACGTGTTCGAAGTCTCGAAAATGGCGTCTGGCTGAACAACTAGTCGGGCCTTATTGCTACTGCCGTCTGAACTAATGCTGTAATCGCCAGGAAGAAAGTGCATCTGCAGTTCCTCAGCTTCAGTGGCAAGCTTGTTCCGTGCTGCATCGGCGCCACGTGCCGCCCGGATGATTGCCCCGAGGAAGTGGTTACGGGGCAGGAAATCCAGACCTATGAGCACTTCTGCTGTGAGTACATTTTCGCGACCCTGCCCACCGGCTCTGTAGTCCTTGGCTTTCTCCCACGAAATTTCTTCGAGAAGCTTTCCCACAATTGAGCTTGAGGCGGTGAATGAAGCTTCCACAAACGGTCTCCCTCGAATCATTGCCATCTTGTCGCACAGTAACCCAGAAGATGACCAATCAACCTGAAACACGCAGATCAGCTCTCTAGGGGGCAGGCTTCGGACGCTCCAAGCCACGGACGATCACAAAATTGCCCACCCCGGCTTGCCTTCAGGGGTCGTCGCCAGTTTCTTCTTCGACGGTGCCATGGTCGATGTGGGGAGGCTCTACCGAACTGTGGTGGAAACGGGGGTGAGGAAGAACAGGCAGCCCTGGTTGGGGTTGTACTCTTCAACTTCGGCCATAAAGCGGAACGTACCGCCTTCGGTAATGGAGGACGGAACGTTGCTGCCGGTGAATTTGAGGTCGAACGTGTTCACGTTTTCATACTTGAAGGCGGGGCCGGCTGCGGTCTTTGGTCCAGCGTTTCCGGGACCGAGAAGGATGTCATATCGAGTGTTGTATGTCTCGTGAGGCTTCAAGTTCGTTATTGAGCCGTCGAACTCAATTTTCCGGCCGTGGTACTTGGTCGCGAAATCGGCCATCGAGGGATCGCAGTAGTCGGTGACCGCCAGGAGTGCAGCGAATTCTTTGTTGTTCTCGGGGGTGAGCACTTGGTCGGCTTCTTCAGCCACCGTTGGAGCAGGGGACGGGCCTGACGTCTGAGCGGTTTCTTCGGCTACGGTCGGAACGGGCGACGGGGCTGTCGTCTGACTCTTGGCCACCGATTCGGACGAACTAGGGCCGCTTTTTTCTCGCGCTGCGGAGACACCAATGCCTACAGCGGCCAGTAGCAGGAGAACGGTCATTCCAGCCACGATAGCCCGCTGCTTGGCGGGCGCAAACCCACGGAAGACGCCCCATGCCTTTGACAAGGTTGTCTCTGGCTTTACACGCCGGAACTTCAGTGTGGTCCGAAGCGTCCCTTGAGTCTGGTCAACAAGTTCCCAGTTGCCTTCTCGCTGCTCCTTCGCGATTGAGCGGCTCTCCAAACCGCGCACAGCCTGAACAGATTTGTATTCGTACTTGATGTCGTGCGACATCCGGCCCCCAACCTCTTGCATGAAGCGCCTCGGGTCTAACGGCGGCTTGGCACCGCTAGGCTCCCACCGCGCAGTTCGCGGTTGGCTCGATCAGCATATGACGTTGATTCGTCCGCCACGAATTGGGACTCGGATAGATGGTGGAAAGGAAATCCTGCGACACGAGCGCATCACCTTCCAAGCATGGGCTCACGCAAAGAGACGTACTCTTTGCATACCGTTCACACAAAGCATAGAAGGGACTCGGAAATGGGAGAGCAGATCCGCAAGCACCAAGTGCACTATGACCCGGATGTGCAAGGGGTTTGGAGTGGATTCGGAAGCGAGCTGAACCCGGCATGCGGCCAGTCCGAGCAGATCGTGGTCACAGATGTTGCTGATGCAGTGGACTGTCTTAAGTGCCTGCACACTTTAGAACGGTCTTCCAATTTAGCGTGAAATTGTTGAATACATGCCCAGGTGCATGGTCTCGCCATTCCGGCCCGGAAGGTCATGCCTCTCAGTGTCAGACGTTGGATGCGGAGCACCAACTCGAAATAAAACGGGAAAAGGTTTGGTCCCTGGGTCCGGGGCTATAACCTCGAGTTGCTCAGCGGCCTGCAGTTGGATGGACCTTCTCGCCGAGCCTAACGACGACCGCCGTCGGCAAAGACGGAGCTGCCTGGCATACATCAGCGGGACGCGCTGGCCTACGGGACGAATCCATAGCGAACTGCGCCGCCACCAGCCAGCCAGGAAAACCGCGCGGAAACGCTTGGGAATGAAGTTGTTGATCTGGTTCTCCTTTTTGGAACTCTGTGAATTCATCAAAATCTCATCAAGATTGTTGCAGGATTTACCCAGCCTAAGCCAATCAAAGGCACAACATTGCAGCAATGTTCCTTAGTTGGGAAACCCTGACCTGCAGAAATAGGACTGGGCGCCGCCCCAGATTAGACTTTTGCAATATTCCGGCAACGAAGGCGAAAAGATAGTAATTGTGTCATTATCGTGCCATGACTACACCAGAGCTTCCGGGGGCAAGTTCTCAGCAGACGGCGCCCCACCAGCAACAGCAAATTCCACCCATGCCGCCGAATTACGGCCCGCCAGGCGCTAACGGCCCTCAAGAGTTCGCGAAGGCGGAAAAGCAGCGAAACGTCATCGGCCTGGTGGCACTTATCGCCGCAATTGTCGGGTTCATCTTTGCCTGCATTCCGGGCGCACTTATCATCGGCTGGGTCCTATTGCCGATTGCGTTCATCCTTGCGATTGTGTCCCTCTTTTTGAGAGGCAAGGCCAAGGGGATGGGCATCGCGGCCCTGATCCTGTCCATTGTGGGAACCATCGTCGGCTTTGTTGTCTTCTTCTCCGTCGTCACTTCGTCGGTCGATGACGCTTTCGGCGGACGCGACTCCACAGTCGTGGCGCCTACCGCGGAATCAGCGGGCAATGCTCCGGCAGCTGAGAAGCCCGGTGCCCAGGCAGGAACGCGCGAAAATCCTTCGCCGATCGGGTCGGCTGTCGAGTCGAAGGACTGGCGAGTGGTCGTCAACTCGGTCACTTTTGCAGCTTCCGACGCCGTCGCAGCCGCCAACCAGTTCAACGACCCACCAGCGGCCGGGTCGGAATACATCCTGGTGAACTATTCGGCAACGTATTTGGGCGATGACGCTAATGGACAGACTCCGATGTTCGTCTCCGTCGACTACGTCACCGCCGACGGGACGACCATAGATCGCTTCGACCACAGCGTTGTTGCACCCGACGCCATTGATAGCAGCAACACCCTTTACAAGGGCGGGACGGTTACGGGAAACATCGCCATTCACGTTCCGACCGCCACGGCAGATCAGGGCGTTCTCGCCGTCGAGCCCGGCATGATCGCCGACAAGGTCTTCGTGGCTCTCAAGTAACATTCACCGATGAATGCGGTCAGGTCTCCGGCGGTGCCGGAGACCTGACCCGATTAAGAAGCCGCCGCAGCATCAGTTATGAAATAGCAGGCGCGGAACCAGAATGAAGTCCTCACTGCGACTGGTCCTTGCCTACCTCGGCGTCCTGCTCGCGGCCGGGTTATGGGGAATCTACTCCGTGGCAGCCCCACTGTTCGCCTACTAAAACCAACAACCGGCCCGACTAAATCGCAGCGTAATTCGGCGGGCACTACTGTCTTACTCCTCTACAGCAAATCAGGACGCGCGGCGCAACTCCCCCGACCGGACCTGGAGGTGGAACGGCAGCGGCAGCTGCATCGGCTTGTCGCCAATGGGTTCGTCGAGCAACTCGTCGATGGAGCTCTGCCCTTCCAACTCGCCGTTCCGCTTGGTGCCCATGAACCGACCATAGCGGCGACACGCGGGACAGGCTCCCGTGACACGGACTGGGGACGCCCGGAGAAAGAGCGGGCGCCGTCATCGAAAGCTCCCGGGGTTGACGTGGCCGTGCGATGCTCCACTTCCTGATGACAGCTGGAATAGCGAAGCACCTCCATACCGTTGTCGCACTCATGAAGGCAATCACTTACAGCTCATACGGCAGCCCGGACGTCCTCGAATACGGCGATCAGCAAATGCCGAAAGTCGGGCCGGGAATGGTCCTGGTCAAGGTCAAGGCGGCCGCGGTCAACCCGGTGGACTGGAAAATCATGGCCGGGTATCTGGATGCCGTCATGGATCTGCAGTTTCCCGCCATCCCCGGCTGGGATGTGGCAGGGGTTGTGGAGTCAGTGGGAATCGACGCCCGGCAGTTCCAGCCCGGCGACGAGGTCATCGCCTATGGCCGCAAGGACTACGTCCACGGTGGAAGTTTTGCCGAGTACATCGCGCTGCCGGAGCGGCTCCTGGCCCGGAAGCCTGCCTCGCTCGGGTGGAACGAATCGGCAGGCCTGCCGCTGGCCGGGCTGACCGCCTACCAGGTTCTCAACCGTGTGGGCCTGAAGTCCGGCGAAACCGTCCTGATCCACGGGGGTTCCGGAGGCGTGGGCTCCCTTGGCATCCAGATCGCTGTGGCCCGGGGTGCCAGTGTCATTGCCACTGCCTCGGAGAAAAACCACGAGTTCCTCCGCTCTCTGGGGGCCGAGCCGGTCGCCTACGGTGACGGCCTCGCCGAGCGCGTCCGCGCGTTGCGCCCTGACGGGGTGGACGTCGTTGCGGATTTCGTGGGCGGAAACCTTGAGGCGACGCTGGCCGTGCTGGCCGAAGATGGCCGGCATGCCTCGATCGCCGACAGTGAAGTGGAAGAGCACGGAGGCGACTGGATGTGGGTCAAGCCGTTGGGGACCGATCTGCAGAAACTCGCCGACATGGTGGACAGCCGAAAAATGCGGGTGGAAGTTGCCGAGGTCTTTCCGCTGGACAAGGCCTCAGATGCCTTCCGGTCCAACATGGAAGGGCACACCCGCGGCAAGATCGTTGTTTCAGTGGACCAGGGTTCCTGATCCGCTAACCGACTGAAGGCTCCGTCCCATCGGACGGAGCCTTCGCCGTGACGAGACACGGTGCCCGCCCAACGGTTCACGGGCCAAACGATTTGCTGTAACCCGGCTACTCCCCTTTCCGCCGCACCATCTCGCCGATCCAGGTCGGCGCAAACCCGGGCCCGGAAAAACGACGCCGGACGCTAACCGAGGCTCAAGTTTGGTGCAGGTTCCTTGCAAACCCCCTGGCGCACATGGCCATACTGGCCGATGGGGATGACACGGCGGGGAACGTGGTTGCGGTACGGGCTGCTCTCGGCCCTGCTGATCGGTATCCACTTGGGCACCCAGTGGTTCTTTTCCGAGGGCGTTTACCAAGGCGACGCGAACGTTCCCCTCCGCAGATTCCCGGAAAACGTGAACGTCTTGGACCTCCTGACCTTCACTCCGATCTTTATCGGACTCAAGTTCCTGGCGTACGACGCCGCGGTGCATGCCCTCACCAAGGGCTACCGGCCGCCCGCAGTGATGGTCATCTTCATCGCCGGCTACCTGGTGGCCCTGGCAATGGACATTGCCTGCCTCATCGCGGCGTCAAAGCCCATTGCGGACTCGGGATTCGCGCTTTTGGGCTCAGTTCTCCAAACGCCGTTTGTACTCCTCTTAGCCGGCGCGATTATCGCTGGTTTGGCGCTGAACAAAGATGCCCCGCCAAAGACGCAACCGGGCACGTCGCGTTAACTCCCCTCCGACTCCCCGCACCCATCGTCGCCGCCAACAGGAATGAAGCCGGCACGCCGTCGTCGAACGCTGCCGGCGCGGCCACCTCAACACACAGGGGAGGAGATCCATCCAGTTCCCCTCCCCTGTGTGTTGCCTCCGTCAGAACTTCCTGTTCGTCCCGAACTACACGACGCCCATCCGTTGACCTGGAACGTCAGGGCCTCCGTGAACGTGCGGCCGTAAACATCGGCTGCCGTGATGGTGGCCGTGTGCTCGCCGGCCGCCAGGTGGTGTTGGCCAGGTTCTCACGGGAAACAGTCAGTGGGTCGGTGAACGCGGGCGCCTTGCCCTTGTTGGCCAGGTTCTGCGTACGGATACCCACGGGTAGGCCACGCAGAGGGGACGGGCACGTAGCCACTCGACGGGCACAAGAACGTCTGACCAGCACTTTTGCCGCGTCATCAAACCCGGCTGATTCTGAAACACAACTCTCACTGTGATAGTCCGGTAACCATGTCTTCATCACCCACACCCTCCACGGCGTCCGCTGCCGAAGAACGCAGCGCCCGCGTGGCCGTCACCCTGTTCCCCCTGCTGATCCTGGCCGGAGGCGCCGTGGCGCTTGCCGCCCCCACGGCTTTTACAGGCCTGGCCCCCTGGATCAACCCGCTGCTGGGAATCATCATGTTCGGCATGGGGCTGACCCTCACGCCGCCCGACTTCGCCGTCATTGCCAAGCGTCCCGTTCCCGTGGTGATCGGCGTGGTGGCGCAGTACGCCATCATGCCGTTCCTCGGCTGGCTGATCGCCATGGCACTGTCCTTGCCCCCTGCGCTGGCCGCGGGCGTCATCCTGGTGGGCTGCTGCCCCGGCGGCACCGCCTCCAACGTGGTGTCCTACCTGGCCAAGGGGGACGTGGCCCTGTCCGTGGCGATGACCACTGTTTCTACCCTCATCGCTCCCCTGCTGACCCCCGTGCTGGCACTCTGGCTGGCTGGCCAGTACATGCCCGTGGACGCCGGGTCCATGGCGTGGTCCATCGTCCAGATTGTGCTGTTCCCCGTGCTGCTGGGGCTTGTGATCCGGCTCTTCCTGCCGCGCCTGGTCAACAGGGCGCTGCCCGCCCTTCCGTGGATTTCGGTTATTGCCATCACCATCGTGGTGGTTGCCGTGGTGTCCGGAAGCGCAAAGGCCATCTTCTCAGCTGGCCTGCTGGTTCTCGCGGCAGTGATCCTGCACAACGGTCTGGGCTACGCCCTGGGTTACGGTGCGGCCCGGTTGTGCGGGCTGCCGGTTCCGTCCCGGCGCACCACCGCTATCGAGGTCGGAATGCAGAACTCGGGCCTTGCCGCCGGCCTGGCACGGCAGTACCTGACTCCCGAATCAGCCCTGCCCGGCGCTATCTTCTCGGTATGGCACAACGTTTCCGGCGCGGTGCTGGCCGCCTACTGGCGCCGCCGCGGCACCCCCGCCGCACGCGACAGCGATGCGGCTCCCGTGGCCGTCACGGAGTAACCGGAAGCCGCCGTTGAAGGGCGGGCGTGGCACTGTCCCGTCCGCCCACAACAGGTCCCGTCGCCGCAGCGGTGAGTGCCGCCGTCGTGCACCCTTGCTCACATGGCCGTCGGCTTTCCCGGCCGCCCCTGGTGCTGTGCGCGCGCAATCTCGAAGCTGTCCTCGAAGGGCAGGGTGTCCACATCCAGCAGCGGGTTGTGGTCCTGCGTGTCCACCAAGTGCCGCGCCGCCTCAACAGACTCAACGCTGGGCATGGAGCCGGGCAGGTGGCGCCGGGCCGACTCGGGCAGGAAGTAAATGGCCACCGCGGCGACGGCGGCCACGGCCATGAGGTAGTACGCGATCGCCATATCATCGCCGGTCAGGCCAATGAGAGCTGCAATGATGAACGGTGCCGTTCCGCCGAAGATGGCGACTGCCAGGTTGTAGGCGATGCCCATCGCGGAATAGCGGTGCTCGGTGGGAAACAGCGCCGGCAGCGCCGAGGCCAGGTTCGGCACCGAAAACGCCACCGGGAAGGCGATCAGGGCCAGGCCCAGCAAAGTCATAGGGAGGCTCCCCGCGGCGATCGCCAGGAACGCCGGAACCGCCAACACCACGGTGCTGAAGGCCCCAATCCACAGCACGGGACGGCGGCCGATCCGGTCCGAAAGCAGCCCGGTGAACGGGATGCACAACGCCATCGCCACCAGGACCGGGATGGTCAGCAGCGTCCCCTCCACCTCGCTGTACCCCTTGTTCGTGGTGAGGTAGGTGGGCATGTAGGACGTGAGCGCATAGGCCACGGTGTTGGCAGCGGCGGCCAGGATCATGGCCAGCAGGATCGGCCGCCAGTGCGCCTTCAGTATCCCCACCGGGCCCACGGGACGGAGGTCCTCTCCTGTCTCCGGGTGCTTGGCCGCCACGGCTTCGGCTTCCAGCGTGGCCTTGAAGGCGGCTGACTCCTCGATCTTCATCCGGAAGTACACGGCCACGGCGCCCAGCGGACCGGCCACCAGGAACGGAATGCGCCAGCCCCACGCCTCCATCTGCTCCTGCCCCAGCGCCAGCTGGAGGAGGGACACCACCAGCCCGCCCGCCGCGAAACCGAGGTAGCTGCCCATGTCCAGGAAGCTGACGTAGAAGCCCCGGCGGCGGTCCGGTGAATGCTCGCAGACGAACGTGGTGGCGCCCGAGTATTCGCCCCCGGTGGAAAAGCCTTGCACCAGCTTGAGGACCACCAGCAGCACCGCCGCCCAGATGCCCAGCACGGAGTACCCCGGCAGCAGGCCGACGGCGAACGTCGCCACGGCCATCAGCATCAGCGTCATGGCCAGCACCTTCTGCCGGCCGATCTTGTCGCCCAGCCAGCCGAAGAAGATGCCGCCCAGCGGCCGGGCGATGAACGTGGCGCCGAAGGTCCCCAGCAGGAACAGGTTCTGCACGGCCCTGTCCGCCTCGGGCAGGAACACCGGCCCCATGGTAGTGATGAGGTAGCCGAACACGCCCACGTCGTACCACTCCATCGTGTTGCCCACGATGGTCCCGCCGAGCGCCTTCCGCAGCGTGCGGCGATTGACGACATTGACGTCGGATACCTGCAACCGCCGCTTCCGCCCGCTGTGCTGTGTCATGGCCCGCTCACCGCCGCCTTGCTCACCAAGCCGGGCACTCGCCGTCGTCCTTCTTACCCCTTGACCGGCAGCAGCCCAGCGCCTCCGCCCATCTTGCCACTGCCGGACCAGCGCAACAACGGTTGCTGTTTGGAAGAAGTACGACGGCGGCACGCACTTTGGGAGAGCGGGCGTGTGTTCCGCCCAGTGCCGGCCGGCCAAAATGTCGTACCCCCGTTAGACGATATTCCTATGGAAAACGGCGCGGGAATCGGAACGGGAGTGGAGGGGATCTACGCCACCGTTGCTGCTCTCGCCGCGCTTGATGCCGAGGACGCCGCCCTCGCTTCTGCCGGAGCCTCAGGTACCGCGGGGGACGGAATCGATGTAATGCAAAGGGCGTACGAAATCCGGCTCGAGCGGATGGGGCTGGAGAAGAAGCTGGAGTCCCAGGCCGCGGCGCGGAAGGCCCGATCCGCCACCGAGGCGATGGACCTCCAGCACGCGATGACCCCGCCGGACGCGCCCCTGCACGACCGGACCTACACCGAGATCTCCACCGTTGAAGAGATCGCCGGGATCCTCACCATCAGCTCCGGTGCCGCGTCCGCGTTCGTCACCCAGTCCCGGCAGGTGTGTGCAATGCCGCCGCTCATGGACGCCCTTTCCGCCGGCAGCCTCTCCTGGCAGCAGGCCCGGATTTTTACCGACGAAACTGAGGCTTTGGACCGCGCCGACGCAGCCGCGCTGGTGGCGCACTTCCTCGACCCCCACGCGCCCAACCCGGCCCGGGGTTGTCCCGCCTCGGAAATGGTGCCGGCCCGGTTAAGGGCAAAGGTGCGGGGCTGGCGGGAACGCCATCACCCGGAGTCGATCGAGCAGCGCCACCGCAAGGGCGTGGCCGATCGGCGCGTGGAATTCACGCCGGACCGTGACGGGATGGCCTGGATCGCTGCGTACCTGCCCGCCGATCAGGCGCTGGCGATCTTTAACGACCTCACCGCGACCGCCCGAAGCCTCCAAGGCCCCAGCGAACCCCGCACCCTCACCCAACTCCGGCCCGACATCCTCACCCACCGGCTCCTCACCAACCGCGGCGCAATAGCCACGGATCCCACGGGAACCGGCTGCGCCCCGGGCGATGCGCCGGAGGACATGATCGGCGTGGCCACGCTCGTCGGCTCCGACCAACCCGCAACAGACCTGGGCTTCAGCTACGATCCCGGCAGCCGGGGCAACCGGGCACCGGCAGAACCGGACCCCGCCGCGCCCGGCACCTTCGAAAGCACGCCCAACCCCACCCCTGACATGGATGCCGCGAAGGTCCCCACGCCCCGCGCCGACGTACTTGTGACCGTTCCGTTCTTCGCGCTCCTCGGACTCACCGACGAACCCGCCGTGCTCGACGGCTACGGCCCCATCCCCGCCTCGATGGCCCGCCAACTCCTCGCCGACGGCGCCGGGTCGTTCCGCCGCGTCCTGCTTGATCCCAACGACGGAACACCACTGGAGATCGGTCGCACCAGTTATCGACTCACCAAAGCCATGAGGAAAGCGCTGCATCTTCGGGACGGCAAATGCGCTTTCCCCGGCTGCAGCAACAACGCCCTCGACAACGAAACCGACCACCTCAAGGCCTGGCAACACGGCGGAACCACCGGGATCAGCAACCTGGCACAGCTCTGCCCAAAACATCACCGGCTCAAGCACAACAGCGGCTGGGAACCGACCTCGGCCACCAAGGACGAACCACCCGGCTGGACCTCACCCACAGGGCGGCAGTACCAAGCCGAACAACCCGACCGCGAGCCGCCACAATGGCCGCCGGGCATCCTGCCACTGGAAAACAGTGCCCCGGAGATCAGTGCTCCCAAAATCAGTGCCCCGGAAATCAGTCCGGCGGAATCTAGGGGTTCGAAATCTAGTGGTTCGAAATTTAGGGGGTCGAAATTTAGGGGGTCGAAGATCAGCCCATCCGAAACCAGTCCACCACAAATCAGTCCGCTGGAAGGGCTGCTGCTCCAGTTCTTGTCAGGTTGATGTGCCAGGTGTTGGTCGCCGTGCTGCTTCCTTGCGTGCCCTCTGGCCGTGGTTCTCTTTGGTGCGAACATCCCGGTGTCTCCCGCCGCCGTCGTCATGGTGAAGGACAGCGCCCACGTTCACTCCCACGTTCGGTTGGGCCGACGACTCGTCACGGCCGGACTCGGTTCAGCCTGATACGGCGACGTTAGTTCCGGTTTCCTTCGATCTCGAGGTATTCAGGATCCAGAGCCATGCCACAGCCGTGGTTGTCCCAGTGAGGGCACCCGAAATCAGACCAGCCAGGATATGCTCCATTCTCCAGTCGGTCCCCGCCAATAGGCTGCTTAACCACAGTCCCAGCGACCAGGGGACGGCTGTGGCCGCGAGCCAAAGGAGGCCGCGTCCTGCCGGCCAATCGAGGGCCCACCACTGCAGGGCACCAAGCAGGAATCCGCCCACAAGAGCCATAAGTGTCAACGCCGTACCATCAGGGAAAACATCTCCGATAGTGTGAACGAGCCACAGCCCGACGACGGTGCCTGCCGCCCACCGCCAACTCCTAATGCCAACCATCCGCAGCAGGAACATTTGACTGACCCCGATCACAGCGCCCGTCAGTATCCCGTTGATTAAAGCTCCAAGAAACCCATCCGCGTTGAAGGAGTCACCGTTATTGGGTGGGAAGGCGCCGGGGAAATGAAAGGCAAAACCGGAAACGGTGAAAGCGGCAGTCGTACCGAAAGCCCAAATAGCTGCGAACAGCGATGCTCTGCGGATCGGTACTGCTGACATTGGGCGCCTCCAAGGTTGTGTCCGTGGCCCCGCTTTGGTTGATCGACTGCCCATGGCAGCGCGGTCTCGGTTGACCCTACCTACCACGATTCCAAGTAGCTGGGAATCCTACGCTCGCAGGCTCCACCCGTCCACGACTCGGCAATTACGGCCGGGGCGCTGGCTTTACGGGAAGGGATCGGGCACGTACCCGTTCGGACCCCGGACGGCCCCTCCGATGATGCATGGGAATGGCCCTCGCGGCCGGAACGACGCCCCTGATCCGGTCGTTGACGGGGTATGAGAAGGCGCGTTGTCATACCGGCTGTGCTGCTCGTTGGTGCCATCGTGGTTGCCGTGGGACTGTACCTGTTCCAGCCCTGGCGCATCTTCACCAGTTCGACCGTGATCGAGGATGTTCCGGCCGCCGCCCCGCCAGCCCCAGCACCGGCGGGGCCCGCGGCAACGCCCTCCGCAGCGCCCTCCGCCCCCGCCGTCCCGCGTGAACTGGCAACAGGCCGACTCATCAGCCATGAACACGCCAGCTCGGGAACGGTGCGGATCCTGGAACTCCCCGGCGGGAGCCGGATTCTTCGGTTCGAAGGCCTTGATACGTCCGACGGTCCCGACCTCCGGGTATGGCTCACCGATGCCCCGGTGATCGAGGGCCTGGCGGGCTGGCATGTGTTCGATGACGGCGCATACCTCGACCTGGGCGCGCTCAAGGCCAACAAGGGCGACCAGAACTACGACATCCCGGCCGGGGCAGTGCTGGACGACTACAGCTCGGTCAGCATCTGGTGTGCCCGTTTCACCGTCTCATTCGCCGCCGCCGAGCTAAAGACGTAGATCCGTTCCGCGCTGCCGGACAGCGTTGTCTTCCGCCTGGCCAGGCCCTACCGTGAAGGAACTGTCAGCCGAAGCAGGTGCAGCCATGCGGACAATGTCCTGGACATCGCGCTGCCTGCTGGCGTGCTGCCTGCTGGTGTGCTTCCAGCTGACCCTCGTTGGCGCCGCTCGCGCGGCCCCGCCCGCACCAGGCGCCCCGCCCGCAACAGGCGCCGCGCCCGCAACAGCCGCAAACAGTCCCGCCAAGGCAGCCACGGAAACCCCCGATCCCGAACAGGCCTACGCCGCGGTGGACTCCTTCCTAAGGGACCAGATCCAAACCCTCGGCATTCCCAGTGCCGCCATCGCCGTCGTACGTGACGGCAGGCAGGTGCACTCCGCAGCTTTCGGTAAGGCGGACCCGTCCGGGCGGCCGATGACCCCGCAGACGCCGGTGCTGCTGGCGTCCACCAGCAAATCGCTGACGGCCATCGCGGTGATGCAGCAGGTGGAGTCCGGGCGGCTGCGGCTGGATGAACCGGTGCGGACCTACCTGCCGTGGTTCACAATGGACGATCCCCGGTCTTCGAACCTCACAGTCCGGCACCTGCTCCACCAGACCAGCGGCATGTCCTCCAGGGAGACGGCCTTCGAAGCATCCCTGGACCAGGAGCCGGAAGCCCTCGAAGAGTCGGTCCGTGCACTGGCCAACTCACCGCTGGCCGCGGAGCCGGGGCAGCGCTTCCACTACGCCAGCGCCAACTACAACGTGCTGGGCCTGCTGGTGCAGGCCGTCAGCAACCAGCCTTTCGGGGAGTACGTGCGCCGCCACGTCTTCGGGCCCTTGGGCATGGTGCACAGCCATACGACGGCGGCGTCCGCCAAGGAGGACGATGCCGCCGAGGGCTACTCCCGCTGGTTCAGCGCGTTCTGGGTCCGGACCGACGTCCCGGCGCCGGCCGCGGGGATGCCCTCCAGCACCATGTACGCCTCGGCGGAGGACTTGGGCCGCGAGTTGGCGGCACTGCTCGACGGCGGCCGGTACGGGGGCGCGCGGATCCTGGAACCAGGCAGCGTGGCGGAGATGTTCCAGCCCCGGACCTCCGTGGACGGGGCGAAGGGTTACGGCATGGGCTGGTACACACGGCCGCTGGTGGAGGCCGTGGACTCCGCTGGTCCCGCGGCCCCGGCCCCTGCTGCTCAAGACGTGCCGCTGCTGCTGGAGCACCAGGGGGAATGGGGCAACAGCCACACCTACCTGGCCATGGTCCCGGCCTCCGGCCTCGGTGTTGCCCTGGTGATCAACGGCAATGACACAGCAGCCCCGTCCCGGCTCAAGGCCATCGACACGAACATCCTGCGGATCCTGCACGGGCACTCCCCCGTCCCCGCCGTGGTGTCCGAGGACTGGCTTCAGCAGTCCAGCTGGGCGGTCGCGGTGGCGCTGCTGGCGGCGGAGTTGCTGAGCCTGTGGGTGTCACTTTCAGTCCTTGTACGACGGCGGTTTGCGCGCCTTGGGCGCCTGGGTCCCCTGGCGTGGGCGGCCGCTGCCTTGGCCCTGGACGCCTTCGTCCTTTGGCTGTGCCTCGCCTACGCACCCGCCCGGTTCGACACCGACCTGCCGGTGATCATCCGGCAGTTCCCGGACGTCGGCGTTTCGCTGGTGCCGGTGCTCGGACTGGCCATACTCTGGGCCGTTCCGCGGACGGCCTGGCTGGTTGTCACAGCACTCTCCCGCAGCCCGCGCGGCTTACCCTGAAAGCATGGCAGCCGAGGTCAGCTCCCTGCGCATCCTGGCGGGACGCGTGAAGACGGTCTATGACAACCTCCCGCTGCCGCCAGCGGTGGTGGTGGCGATGGCCGTTGATTTCCTCCTTGCCAGACTCCGTCCCCTGCCGCTGCCCGGCCCGCGGTCCGCCCACAGGCTGGCGGGGGCGGGACTGGTGGCCGCCGGTGTCGGCCTCAATGCGTGGGCCCTGGCTGAACGCCGTCGGCGATCATCCGGCCCCTTCGAGCTGGAGCGGCCGGACGAGCTGGTGGTCACAGGGCCCTACGCCATCACTCGCCACCCCATGTATCTGGGCTGGTGGCTCATTCAACTCGGCGCGGGAACCATGGCCGGTTCAGCCTGGGCCCTTGTGCTGCTGCCGCCCGAGCTGCTGGTGGAGCACCGGTTTGTCCTGGAGGAAGAGGCAACCCTCGCCGAACTGTTTCCGCAGTCGTACCCGGTCTACGAGGAAAAGGTGCCACGCTACCTCAGGCTCCTCCGCCCATAGGCGCCCTCGGCTGGAACCCCCGCGCCGCCGTCGTACGCCTCCCCACAGTGCACCGCCATGGATGGCGGGCAGGGGCACTGGTGGGCCATGATCTGAAGATGAGCCGCTCCGGAAAGACCCCCTCCTGGTGGCTCCCGCCGGCCCTGCGCGGCTACAAGGTCGAGTGGCTGCGGCACGATCTGGTGGCCGGCGCCGCGCTCTTCGCGATCCTGGTCCCCGCGGGCATGGCGTACGCCCAGGCCGCCGGCCTTCCGCCGGTGACCGGCCTCTACGCGACGGTGGTGCCGCTGATTGTCTACGCGGCAGTGGGCCCATCGCGGGTGCTGGTGCTGGGGCCGGACTCGGCGCTCGCCCCGATGATCGTTGCGGCCCTGGTTCCGCTGGCCGCTGACAATGACCAGAAATCGGTGGCTCTGGCGGGCCTCCTGGCCATCCTGATCGGCGCCATCCTGCTGTGCGGTTCGGCCCTGCGGCTGGGGATCATCACCGGACTGTTGTCCAAGCCCATCCGGCTGGGCTACCTCAACGGCATCGCCCTGCTGGTGGCCGTGTCCCAGCTCCCCACGCTCCTGGGGATCTCCGTGGCGGACGGCACGCCCTGGGAAAGGCTCCTCGCCGCCGCCCCGAAGGTGCTGGCCGGCGAGGCCAACGTGACGGCGCTGCTGCTGGGCCTGGCCTCACTGGCACTCATCTGGGTTCCCCGCTGGCTGAAATGGAAGGTTCCGGGCGTGCTCATCGCGGTGGTGGTGTCCTGCATCGCAGTGGCCCTGCTGGGACTGCAGGAGCGCGTGAAGGTCACCGGCGCACTCCCCCAGGGGCTCCCCGCGCCGGCCCTCGGCGGCATCGGCTGGGCCGACGTCCTGGCCCTGCTGCCCGCCGCCGCGGCCATCGCCCTCATCGTCTTCGTTGATACCGGGACCCTGTCCCAGTCCCTGGCCGCGGCAGGCGACCGCCGGGTGTCCGGCAACCATGAAATGGCAGCCCTGGGTGCGGCGAACGCCGCCAGCGGACTGTTCGGCGGCTTCCCGGTCTCAGCAAGCATGTCCCGCACTCCGGTGGCCGTGCAGGCCGGCGCGAAGTCCCAACTCACAGGGGTTGCCGGCGCGGTCCTGGTGCTCGGTTTTATGCTCTTAGCGCCCGGCGTGACCGAGTTCCTGCCGGCCGCCAACCTCGCCGCCATTGTCATTGCGGCGGCCACGGCACTGGCCGACCCCGCCGGCGTGCGGCGGCTGATCGGCATGAGCCGCAGTGAATCGCTGGTGATGCTCGCGGCGTTCCTGGGGGTCACCATCCTCGGGGTCCTTCCGGGCATCGCCGTCGCCGTCGGCCTGGCAATCCTGGACTTCCTCCGCCGGGCCTGGGACCCCTACCGCGCCGAACTGGTGGACGTGCCAGGGGTCCCGGGATACCACGACGTGAGCCGGCACCCGGAAGGCGAACGCGTCCCCGGCCTGCTGATCCTGCGCTTCGACGCACCGCTGTTCTTCGGCAACGGCTCCCTCCTGGGATCCTTCGTGCGCAGCAAACTGGACCAGGCGCCGCCCGGCACGGAACGCGTGGTGCTGGCCGCCGAGCCCGTCACGGGAATCGACACCACCGCACTGGACGAGCTGGTGCAGCTGGACGAATGGCTCGAGCGGCATGGCGTGGACCTGGTGTTCGCCGAGCTCAAAGGCCCGGTCAAGGACAGGCTGCTGCAGTACGGCATGGGCGCCCGCTTCTCCCCCGAACACTTCTACCCGACAGTGAGTGAGGCCGTGCGGGCGTTCCAGCGGGAGGGACGGGAGGCGTAGCCGTTAGGCGCGCACCTGCAGGTCCGCCCACACGAGGCGGTGGTCGCTGCCCGGGAACGGGTAGCTGCCGGTCAGCCGCGAGAGCGGGTCGGCCTGGGTGGGCCAGAACACCCCGGAATCGAGCACCCGGATCTTGCGTGAGGGCAGCACGTAGTCGGCCCGCAGGTTTCCCGGCGCTGTGTCGGCGAAGTCGGCGGTGTCATAGCGTGGGCCGCCTTCATGGGTGGCGTTGGCCCCGCCCTGCAGGGCCGCCGCCTCCGCGGCACCGGCGGAGGCCGGCAGCGGATCGGTGACCTGCTTGGAATCCAGCAGCTGGTTGATCGCGGCGTCCACGGAGTCGCCGTCGAGCGGATCCGCGTTCTGGTCGCCGAGGATAACAAACTGTTCGCTCGGCAGGAGCCCGCGCTTTTCGCCCTGGTCGTCCACGATGTAAGCGGCCTTGCCCGGGGTGACGTAGTCGGCCCAGAACCGGATCTCATCGTGGTTGCGGCGGCCGTTCCGGTCCTCAGGGCCGTCAAAGGTGGGCGGTGTGGGGTGCGAGGCGAGCACGTGCACCGTTTCGCTGCCCACCTTCACCGGAACATCCCAGTGCGACTTGCTGGACAGGCGCACCACCCCGAGTTCCTCCGGGGAGTACCAGTCCGCCGGTTCGGGTGTCGCCGGGTTGTCCGGCAGGAGCGCACCCGGCATGTCTTTCCACAGGAAGTTCTGGAACGTCCGCACATTCTCCGTGGCGATGGGATACTTCGACAGGATGGCCATACCGTACTGGCCCTCGAATACACCAAAGCCGAAGGCGTCGTCGCCGCCCGCCACCTGGCCGTTGTTGTTAAGGTCGAACCCGCTGGCGATCCCGGTGTTGGACGGCGCCACGTAGGCATAGGGGTAGTCCACGGGATCAGCACCGCCCTGCCCCACCGCCAGGTAATTGTCGCGGAACAGGTCCGCGGCACGCATGTCCGGCACATAATCGAACTCATTGAGCAGGATGACGTCCGGGTTGGCCTGCTGGATGACCTCGGCCACGGTGCGCGCCTGCGGGTCGTCCGGAGTACTGAGATCGGCCTCGAGCTCGCCCGCGCTTGCCCGGTTCAGCGACAGGTTGTAGGTGGCCACCCGCAGGTCCACGGCGTGGTCCTTTGCGGGCTCGGCGGCTGCCGGAGTCCCGCCGAAACCAACGGCGAGGCTGCCCAGAAGGACAGCGGTGAGGGCAGCGGTGACGGGACGTCTCGTGGACATTGGTCTCCTTGGCAGTGAATGGCGGTACGAACGACGGCGCGTTCAACGTATGCCGCGAAGGTGACCACAAGGAGTACGCCGGGCGAACGGAAATCTGCGCAGGGGGCACGGCACCATGCCAGCGGCCGCCGTCGTAAATGTACGACGGCGGCCACCGGCCAAGAT